>DASRIN010000224.1:0-4771 GCA_035649975.1 Gemmatimonadales bacterium | reverse complement strand
AGCGTGTAGCCAGTGAACTGGGCATCGCCCTCGCGGTCACCAAGCGCCGGCACATGGCGGAGCGGCCCACCGGAGACCTGCGTGCGTATGACCTTTATCTCAGAGGACGTCATGCCTGGCACCAGCGGACAGCCACCGGACTGGACCAGGCCCGCCGGCTGCTGGAGCAGGCGATCGCCCTCGATCCCGGGTTCGCACCGGCCCATGCCTCGCTGGCCGACGTGTATACGGTTCTGCCTCTCTGGAGCGATCTGCCGCCCCAGGAGAGCTACCCGCGCGCCAAGGCTGCGGCGCTGGAGGCGCTGCGACTGGACAGCAGCCTGGCCGCACCGTACGCCACCCTGGCTGATATCAATTCGCTGTACGATTGGGATTGGGTCTCGGCCGAACGGAACTTTCGCCGATCTTTGGCGCTCGACCCCAACAACGCGAACACGCATCACTGGTACGGCGAGGACTACCTGATGACGGTGGGACGAACGCCCGACGGTCTGGACGCGGCCCGGCGGGCTCGCGAGCTGGATCCGCTCAGCCTAACCATCACCTCCGGTGTCGGCCGGGCGCTCTATCGTGCGGGCCGGCTGGACGAGGCGGCGGCACAGATGCGCGACGTCCTGGCCCTGGATCCCGCATTCGTTATTGCCAACAACGATCTCGGCAGGGTTTATCTCCGCCAGGGCCGGGCCGCCGAGGCCGTGCCGCTGTTGGAGCGCGGGATTGATTCGGTGGTTCGGTATTCGGCCGATGTAGCGATGCTCGCATACGGTTATGCTCACAGCGGCAGACGGCAGCGGGCCGAGGCCCTCATGCGCGAGCTCCTGAACCGCCAGTCGAAAGCCTATGTGAGCCCGGCCAGCATGGCCGTGCTCACGGCGGCGCTGGGGGACACCGTCGAGACGTTCGCGTGGCTGGGTCGGGCACTGGAGGTCCGCGATCCGCAGCTGCTCTACCTTTTCGTGAACGAGCCGTTACTCGAGGCCTTCCAACGGCACCCAAACGGCGTCGCGATCCTGCGTGCGATGGGACTTCGGGCTGACAAATAGCCCGTTGATAGCCGACTCCATTGCCGAGTCGGAAGGTCTTCCGTGGGGGAGAGCTCCGTTTTTCTACGCTCCCCTCGTGCGGAACGACGGTCATTCGGGGATGCCGATCCGGCGCACGATCTCCCGAATCTGGGGCTTGTTCCGCAAGGCTGGATAGGCCGTTCCGCAGCGGAGAAGGTACAGGATATTGCTCGGGTGCTGCTCGACGGCGGACTGAACCATCGAGATGGCTCGCCCGGTATCGCCCAGCGCGATGTAAAGTTCGGGAGCGTACCAGCGCCCCGGTCGCTGCTCAAGCCACAGCAGCAGCCGGCGCGCGTCGTCCACCCGGCCGGCCCGCGCGTAGCCATGAGCAAGTAGGCCAACGGACCACGGGTCGCTGTCGCTCACCGTCACCGCGCTCTCCAGGGCGGCTATCGCTTCGGGGTACATCGATTTCATCAGGTATTCATCCCCCAAGGCCGCTCTGAGCCAGTCGGGGCTCTCACCCATGCGGGCCTGCAATTCCTCCAACTCAGCGATCGCTTCATCGTGGCGCCCGGCGCAGGAATAGGCATCAGCCAGCTGGCCCTTGAGTAGTTCCGACAGCGGGTTCCGCTCTTCAGCCCGCTGGAAGTGAGTGATCGCCTGGTCGAGGCGGCCCGCCGCGACCAGGAACCTCGCATATATCCACTGGTGCGAGTTTGCATCAAGCTCCAGCGCCCGCCGGATTGACCGTTCCGCTCCTTCCCAATCCCACTCGTGGTTGAAGAGAACAAACCCCAGCGAGGCGTGGGCCTGGGCTTCGTTGGGATCGAGCTCCAGGGCGTGCAACGCGGCCGCCTTCGACTTGGGATAGAACTCCGGCGCCAGCTCCTCATCATTGCTGGCGATCCAATGGTAGGTCCGTGCGAGCTTGGCGTGGGCCGCGGCCCACTGGGGGGCCAGCGCCACAGCCTTCTCCAGGTTCGCAGCGGCGGTTCGTAGTGCCTCAAGGCGGTCGGATCCGGTGAGTTCCAGCGAGACCATCTGCCGTTCCAGATGATACAGACCCTGGAGATAGGCTTCCTGAGCCTCCGGGCTCACGGATGCTGCAGCGGGTCGACCATGCGGTTCGGGCGCAGCCCTCGCGTGGATGGCCTGGCCGACGGCGCGCGCGACCTCGCCCTGAAGCGTGAGGGCATTGCTGAGTGTCCCATGGTAGGTGCCGGCCCACATGTGCCCCTCGGGGGCCGCGCGAACCAGCTGCACCGTGATCCGGACGCTGTCCTCAGCCCGGAAGACCGAGCCCTCTAGGAGCGCATCCACTGCCAGCTCCCGGGCGATCACCGGCACCGGTCGATCGGTCCCCTGGTACTGGAGGGTCGATTGCCGCGAGATCACGATCAGCCCCGGGAGCTGGCTCAACTCGGTCACCAAGGCCTCATGCATGCCGTCCACGAAGTATTCCTGCCGCTCATCCCCGGTGAGGTTCGCCAGCGGCAGCACGGCCAGGCGGCGGATCTCCGGCGTCTCGGTCCGGAGTTGGTTTCTGATCGTCCAACCCGCGGCCATGAGGGCAGCCAGCGTCGCCCCCAGGAGCCCGACTCTCTTCCAGGGAACCCGGGACTTCCCCAGCCAGACTAGCCCGACTGATCCGGCTTCCGCCGGAAGCGTCGCTCTGGCACCCAGCGGGGGCCTGGGCGACGAGCGATCTACCCTCAGGCCAGCCTCGGAGCTCCCGTTCCCAGCCGTAGGAGAAGACTCCGCGCGGATCCTCCCCAGCAATCCCGGGGTCTCGGCCGACGGCTCTACCTCGTACTCCGCCTCCAGCTTCCAAGCGAACGCCTCATAGGCGCGCACCGCGGCGGCCCGGTCACCCACCCGCTCCAGCAGGAGCAACAGGCGACGAACCGCCGTCTCATCGGTAGGAGAGAAGGCGACTGCACGGCGCGCCGCTTGCTCTGCGCCGGCAGCGTCCCCCTCCCGCTCCCGCACGGCTGCCAGGGCCCATCCCGCCTCTCCCGCCCGAACTCTCAGCCGGTCGCGCTCCTGATCGAGCCAATGCTCGAACTCCGGGGCGGCTGAAATGTGGAAGCCGGTCAGCAGCTCCCCTCGGTAGAGGTCAAGCGCATCGGCGGGGCGCCCCTGCTCTACCGCAGTTTCGAAGGCCCAGGCATCACAGCGGATCTGCTCCGGCGCGAGGGCCAGCTCCTCGTCACCCCGCGACACGATCGTGCTGGGGCCCAGAGCTCGGCGCAGGAAATAGACCGACTGCCGGAGCGCGTGCCGGGCCTGCTCGGCGTCGTACTCGGGCCAGAAGAGGGCAAACAGGGTGTCACGACGATGGAAGCCCCGGGGGATGGCGAGCGCGAGATAGCACAGGAGGGCGGCGCGGCGGGGCTGGGCAAGAACGGAGGTCACGGCTCTGCTTTCCGCCGCGCTCAGCTCCAGGGCACCCAGGGTGCGCAATTCGATCATTCAAGAGATCCGGCAGGCGGGGCGTCACCCGGCGGTGACGGTGGGAGGACTGCGAGGTGACGCGCGTCGCGGAGACTGTCCTAACCTAAGCCGCCACCGCTCCCTGGCAAGCAGGCGCCGAGGTCAGGTGAGAGCGGCTGAGGCGTTTCGAACCATTGTAGGCCGACGCGAGGGATCCCAGACCGCCGACCTGTCTTGCCCCGCAGAACCAGGTAGATGAGGAGACTTGTATGCTAGCCAGCCGACAGCGCAGCGCCGCTGCTCTCGTCATCGGTGTAGCGAGTTTCGCGTGTGCCGATCAGACGACTGCCCCGGTGCCACACGATTCGCCGCCCGCGCTCAAAGGAACGCCGTTTTCCACCGCCTTGCTGAGCCCACAGTGGCAGGAGCAAATACGCATACTGGTCAGCTCGAACAGTATCAGCCCCACCGTAGCGGGTCGCAGGTTCGCCGCGCTGAGTGTGGCCCAATACCGAGCCATCATCGCCGTGGACGAGGATCTGGGCACGGAGGGCAGCCTCAAGACGAGCGGCTTCGGTGCGGGTGGCCGCAGTCTGTATGAGGCCCGCCGCGGTGCCGTATCCGGAGCTTCCGTCGAGGTGCTCAGCTTCCTGTTTCCCACAGCAGCCGCGGCTCTGGAGGAGCAGGTCGAGGCCCACGCGACCTTCAACAAAGAAAACGTCCATCCCAGCTTCACTCGCGGCCTGGCGATCGGCAGAGCCGCCGGGGATGAAATGATCGACCATCTGCAGAACGATGGCTTCTCGGACCCGTTTACCGGGACCATTCCGGTGGGCGAAGGCTTCTGGATACCGGCCCCGAACGTGCCGCCCGGTGGAGCGAACCTCGGCGGTGTGACGCCGTATCTGATCAACTCGACGTCGCAGTTCCGCTCGGCCGACCCTCCTCCATTCGGCTTGTCCCAGTTCAACACCGACCTCGAGGAGGTGCGGGCCATTGCGGCGAACCGAACGCCGCAGCAGGTCGCGATTGCCCAGTTCTGGGCTACTGCGGCGGGAGGTTCAACACCGTTTGGATACTCGGCTCAGGTGGCTGCGGACTACATCGACGAAGCCGGCCTGAACGAGCGGGCCGCAACGCATGTGTTCGCCCTCATGCACGCCGCGCAGTTCGATGCCCAGCTCACCTGTTTTGAAACGAAGTACCACTACTTCGTGATCCGCCCGTCCCAGGTCCCGCCGGGGAACAGTATTGTGACCCCACCCGGGCTGCCGAATTACCCAGCGTATCCGTCGGGGCACGCCTGCCTCATGTCCTCGGGCGCGCGG
>DASRIN010000223.1:0-8595 GCA_035649975.1 Gemmatimonadales bacterium | reverse complement strand
CGAGGAGAACTCCGAAGCTGGCCTGGGGTCCCAGGTTACCTAAGCGGTCCCGAATCAGGACGATCCGATGATCGACCTCCGCCAGTCCCTCCACGATCTCTAATGTATGGTCCGATGAGCCATCGTCGCGAACCACCAGCTTCCAGTCAGGGTGGATCTGCCGCTGGATACTCGTGATCTGATCGGCGATAAACCGTTCGCCATTGTAGCTGCTCAAGACAATGGTGACCGGTGGAAGGCTCATTGTCCCGCTGCGGCAGGGGGCTCGGGAGCTCCGGGCGAGTCCATGGCAAAGCTGCGGGCCCGGAGCCGGCGAATACGACTCCGGACTTCCCTTCCGATGGCTCGGCTCACCCGCGCCCAATGTGCCGGCGATTGAGGCGCAAGCCAGCCAGCTCCAGCCGGGGCGAAATCGCGGTCCAGCAGCCGCGCCCGGCGGGAAACGAGGAGCGGCTCTTCCAGACCGTGCTCCACCTGATAAAGAAGGGAGGGTCGCGCGTGGCCTCGGCGGATCTCCTGCGCGACGACCTCCGGTTTTAAGAAACCGCGGGCAACCGCATCGAGGAGATCTCGAACCCAGAGATGGGCCAGTGGATGACCGCGGGATATCCAGGGCTCCGTTCCGTCAGAGGGGTAGTACAGCAGGTGCGGCTGGGAGCTGGAATCCCGCCGCCACCCCGGATTCCAATCAGGCAAGAGAGCGGCTCGAACCCGCCCTCCGGCCGCAGCCTGGAGAGTTCCCAGCGGCACGCGACGGCCGATCAGCGCAGCCAGTTCCGGGACAGCCGGGGCCAGGTCCGACCCCACTATGGCCAAGCCGGGCCCCTCGGTGCCTTCGCTGCCCTCGGGGATCACCAGCTCATTCGGATCTGCGGCCGCTCGCCACAGCGGACGCAGGTCCACCAGCGCTTGTGCCCGGGGCGCGATGAGGACGCCCGGGATAGGAGGAGTCGGACCGGAGGAGCCAGCAGGCATGATTACGATTTCGACGCTGAGACTGGTATTCCGCCGGATGGAGTGCCGTAGCACCTGCGCGGGCAAGACCTCGTCTGGAACGCAAGCCACATACGCCCTGGCCGGGGCTGGTAAGTCGAGGGGTGAGAAGTCAACGCCGGTTCGGAGGAGGGTGCGGGCAAACCCCTCGAACTGCTGGTCGAAGTTGGCTCGCCCGTTGGCGAGAAGAGTGCTGTTTTGCAGGTCCTCGAAGGCTCCGCCATACGCGGATCCGCCATCCAGCCCTAGGCTTCGTACCCGCCGGACGCCGGCGAGCGCCAAGAGGTTGAGCGCGGCCTCCGCGCTGAAATACGTAGCCTGAATTACGGGCCCCCGACCGTGCCGGACGGGCGAGGTGCTCAGGTCGTACCAGAGAAGCCGGCCCTCGTCCTTCAATCGACGGAGGACCGGCAGTTCATCCGCGATCTTCTCCAGCGTACGCTGCCCCGGAGAATTCCGCTCATGGGGGTGCCAGGGCATGGCCAGAACTTGGGCGTTCTTCTCTATGGCAGGACCACAGGCGTGAATGACATCGAGGTCGATGACATGGGCCACCCGCACCTTCTGTTCCCGCACCACATGGTTGAGGCTGAGCAGGTGAAATGGGGTCAGATCATACCGGCTTCGCAACTCGAAACTCGGCCCTTTGCCCAGGATCAACCAGGGATCGGAAGGGTCTACGTTTGCTGCGAACCACTCGAAAAACGGCTGCACGTGGATAGCCTACCGGCGCGAAGAGGGTCGCACGAAGGTATCACTCAGCCCCGCGAAGCCTCAAGTTGCTTGCCTCTGGGGGGATGGGCAGCTACAGCGTCGAACAGCGCCTGCCAGGCGTCTGCGATTGATTGGGGTGAACAGAGCCGGGCTACCAGAGCCTGCCCCTCGCCGGCGTCCCGGCTCCGAACGGCTGGATCTGCAATGTATTCGCTGAGGCCCTGGTCCCAGTTGTCCAAGCGGCAGACCTCTGCGAAATCCTGGTAGCTCGGAATACCATCGGCTACCACGCTCACGCCTGCGGCAAGAGCCGTAGCAAGGCGATTATTGCTCTTGCAGCGGGTAAACGGATTTCTAGTCACCGGAATGACAGCGATCTGATGTGCGCGCAGGGCTGCCTGAAAGGTGCCGGGACTCCATTCCAGATAGTGCGTAGGCAGCCGCCATGGAGCTACCAGTCGGGTGAACTTCTCTTTCGAATTGCTGATGACTGTCAGTTGGACGCCATAACGTTGGTGAATCTTCTCCAACAGGGAGCGGATCAGCAGGAGATCGCTCATGCCATGCTCGTGGTAGGGTCCCCCATGGATGCCAAACCATACCAGAGCCGTTCCGATTCCCTGTCTATGCCCACTCGCCAGGCGGCTTAACAATCGGTGCAGCTCTCGCCGATGGAGCCATCGTCGGACAGCGGATTCCTGGACGCCAATGATGTCCTGTTCGACGGCATCGCCGATCACGGCGATCGAAAGCTCGGGGCCAAGCTCGGCCCGGATGACCCTCGCGAGCTCAGGAGTGGACGCCACCACAGAGTCGGCCAGCCGAAGCATGCGTTCCAAGGACAGCCTGGCCTGAGCCAGCTCGGGCACTCCTTCGGGTGCGTACAGATAGTTATCGCACAGGTCAAGGATGATGCGGACTCCTCTGGCCTGAAGCGCGGCGGCTTCCCGGTAACTAACCTCATCATAAAGCTTCGAGTACACCACTACACTGTACTGAGACGCCCGGTCAGTTCGGAACAGCTCTACGGGATAGCCCCGTCGTTGGAGGTCGCGGACGGGATTCAGGCAACGGATCCGGGTACTCGCCACTCTGGGGTCCGAAGACTTGGGCCTCCAGCCGATCATGCTTTCGGCTCCTCCACTCGCCTGGCCCAGAGTGTCATCCGCCCGCTGGCTCGGAGAGAGCCCAGCAGCTTACCGAGCATCAACCGGGCACGCCCATGCCGACGCCCCTCGGCAATCTCCTTCAGGCGCGCGGCGGTCCGGACCCAGCCCCGCTCCTGACAGCGGTTGCGAAAGCTGAGGATCAGATTGTTGGGATTGTCGTGCCAGACCACCCGGACCAGCTGCCATCCGGTGCGGGCCAGCACCAAGCGAGCCGTTCCGACAGTGAAATGGAAGAGATGGCGGGGAACATCGAGCGCGTACCAGGCGTCGCGAAACAGTTTGAATTCCAGAGCTCCGGCATCGGGGACGGAAAGCGCGAGCCAGCCTCCCGGAGCCGACCATCGCCAGAGCTTACGGAGCATTCCGACGGGGTCGTGTAGGTGTTCCAGCACCATCCACCCGACGATCAGATCGTAGGGCGCCTCGGGATCGGGCGCTGCTGCCAGGCTCCCAATGAATACCGGGTAACCCAGCTGCCTGGCCTCTTCGCCCGCTGTGGGGGAGAGCTCCAGTCCCTCGACTTCCCATCCTTGCATCGCCATGCGATGTAAAAATGCACCCGCGCCGCAGCCGATTTCCAGCATACGGCCCGGGGGAACTGGTGGCAGAACATTGGTTCTTGGTTCTAAGAGACGTTCGAGTCTTCCGCGTTTGGCCGCCGCGTTGCTGGACTGGTGCCCTACGGCAGTCGTGGTGTACGGACCGTACGCGTCGGGGTAATAGCGCTGGATGTCGGATGCGGTCGGTCGGGGACTGGTGCGGAGCAGGCCGCAACCACGGCAGCGAACGACCGGAAACTCACCGGATATCCCATGCAGCCGGTCGTGACCGGTGACTACAACTTGATCGTCGGGCGGACAACCCATCGGGCAACTGACGCTCTCCAGCGCGCTCGTTGCCGTCATAGGGGCGCCAAAATCCTTAGCTCATCGCTCACCGAAGCGCGCCGGAGATCGCGCCGCAGAGTCACCAGTAAGGCCACGCTGTTGCCCAGATAGTAGAGGCTCGCTGCCACGGCCAATCCCAGAATGCCGAAATACCAAAAGGCGAGCAGCTTGAGCGCGATGGCGATGGAAAAGCCCACAACGCCGATGCGGGTGGGAGTCCGGGTATCTCCGGTCGCATAGAAGGAAGTTGACAGAACCTGGCCCGCCGCACCTCCGATCCACACCCCACTGAGAAGAACCAGGATCAACCAAAGCTCCTCTATGCGAGCGGGACTGAACTGGCCATGAGCGAGCATGGCGGCAAGTACCGGGCGTCCGGCTAGCAGCAGGACCGGAACCAGGCCCAGGGTAATCAACAGCATCGCCCGAAGTCTCCGGCGGCTCAAAGCCATGAAATCCTGCCACTCACCGGCAGCAGAGGTCCGCGCGAGGCGAGGCACCGCAGGTGCCACCACTGCTCGGTTCAACACCGTATGAGCCGAGGCATAGAGCTGCAGTGAGAGATGGTATAAGGAGAGCGCGCCAGGAGGACCCATGGAGGCGAGCAGCCTGTCGAAGAATCCATCCGCCTTGTAGTAGGACGCGCCCGACAGCAGAGGGAGCATACGTCGCCAGGCCAGGTCAAGTCCGGGATGGCGAGCTGGTCGATGGTACGGACCTAAGGCGGGCACCTGGAGCACGGTCTGACAGCCGCTACGGATGACTGTGGCCCAGGCCGCCGCCGTGATGCCCATCCGGGGAAGTCCCCACAACAGGAACCCGAATCCAGCCAGTGCCGCTACCACTGCCCCGCCCTCGGCGGCAGCGAAGCGATGTCGGGCCTGGTAGGCGGCTGCTTGCACTCCGGCCACCCCAGTGAAGACCAAGCCGATCAGCTGAACGCGACTGAGATGGACTGCCAGCCGCTTGGTGGCTGGATCGAAGCCGGGCACAGTCAGTGGAACCCAGTAGGGAGCCAGAACGATGAGCACGGCAGCTAAGGTTCCCCAGAACAGAGCCATTCCTTGATACAGGGTCCACGCTAGGCCACCCCGGCTGTCTTCGTCCGCGGTCGCGAGAATCGGCACCAGGACATAGCTCAGAGATCCGGCGACGATAGTGAGCATGAGCTGAGGAACCATCATCCCGGCAAACAGCGCATCGGTCTCACTGCCCGGGCCTACTCGGGTCAACACATACCATTGGTAGGCCAGGTTGATCAGGATGCCACTGGCCGAGATGGCAGCAAGCACAGCACTCAGGCGGACCGACTTGCCTAGCATCCAGCCGAGCTTAAACACTGGACTCCGCCCCATATTGGTGTCGAACCCACTTCCGGTAGCTCCCGTCCATGACCGCTTGCCACCATGATTCGTGGGTGAGATACCAAGCGATCGTCTTTCGGATTCCGCTCTCGAAGCTCTCCGTTGGACGGAAGCCCAGCTCACGCTCGATCTTGCTGGCATCGATCGCGTAGCGGCGATCGTGGCCCGGCCGATCCTTGACGAACGTAACGAGTGCCTCGCTGCTGCCCCCCGCGGCAGCAGGGCTGCGAGCAAAGCGGGCGCGGAGCGAGCGGTCGGAAGCGAAGGCCTCATCGATCAAACCGCAGAGCAGTCGGACAATATCGATGTTCTTCCACTCGTTTGTTCCGCCCACGTTATAAGTCTCCCCCAGTCGTCCGGCCACAATAACCCGCTCGATGGCCCGGCAGTGATCCTCGACATACAGCCAGTCCCGGACGTGCTGGCCATCGCCGTAGATCGGCAAAGGCTTGCCCTCAAGCACATTCACCAGCATGAGGGGGATCAGCTTTTCCGGAAACTGATAGGGACCATAGTTGTTTGAGCAGTTGCTCGTCGTGACCGGGAGTCCATAAGTGTGGTGATAGGCGCGCACCAGATGGTCGGCCCCAGCCTTGCTGGCCGCGTAGGGCGAGTTAGGGGCGTAGGCAGTGGCTTCGGTGAACGGCGATTCGGCGGGACCCAGCGACCCGTACACCTCGTCTGTGGACACATGGTGGAAGCGTCCGTTGGTGCTGAGCCCTTCCTTGAGCCAGACCTGCCGAGCGGCCTGGAGGAGCTGGTGGGTACCCATCACGTTGGTCTGGAGAAAGTCTTCGGGACCCTGGATGGATCGGTCGACATGTGACTCGGCGGCGAAGTGCACGATGATGGTAATGTCGTGCCGCCGGAGCAGCATCTCCACCAGTTCCCGGTTGCGGATGTCACCATGGACGAAGGTGAGTCCGGGTCGCTGTATTACCGAGCTCAGGCTTCCCAGATTGCCGGCGTACGTGAGAGCGTCCAGCACGATCAGATGATCGTCCGGGTGATGCTCGAGCCAATAGTAGACGAAATTGGCTCCAATGAAGCCGGCGCCCCCGGTCACCAAGAGATTACTCATGGTTGAGCTCTCTGAGCATCAGACGGAGGTTGGCTCTCCAGTGCGGCGGTGGCCCGCCGAGCGCCGCCCATCCGGCGGACTTATCGAGCACACTGTAAGGCGGCCGGGGCGCCGCGGTGCGGTAGTCCTGAGTCCGGATGGCGCGGACGTTGGCCGGGCGCTCCAGCAATCCTATGGCCTGGGCCTCCTCCTGAATAGCGACAGCAAAGTCATACCAGCTCGCCACGCCCGCATCGGTCCAATGCAGCACTCCGTTCAGGTCCGATCGGCCGACGGCCACCCAGAGCGCGCGCGCCAGGCTTCTGGCCCACGTGGGAGTACCCACCTGATCGGCAACCACATCGACCGACTCTCGGTCGCGCATGAGCCGCAGCATGGTGCGCACGAAGTTGTGGCCCTGGGCGGCATACACCCAGGCCGTTCGAACGATCAGGGCAGTCCCACCGGTGTGCTCACGAATCAGCTCCTCGCCTGCAAGCTTGGTTCGGCCATAGACACCGAGGGGACAGGGGGGATCCTCCGGAGCGTACGGGTGGCCCTGTTTCCCATCGAATACGAAATCGGTCGAGACCTGGATCAGCCGCGCGCCACTCTGCCGGGACCCCCATGCGACATTGCCCGCCCCCTCCGCGTTCACGGCGAAGGCGCGACTCGACTCCCGCTCGGCATCATCCACCCGGGTAAAAGCAGCGGTATTGATGACCGCCGATGGACGCACTGCGGTGAGCACGCGCTCCACGGCCGCCCGGTCGCTGATGTCCAGGTCTCGGGAGGTACAGGCAACCACGGCCCATTCCGTTGGCACCCTGGCCAGCAGCTCGCGGCCCAGCTGACCACCGGCTCCGGTGATCAGCACTTTGCCCCGTGTGCTCACGGGTAGGTCGGTGCGTCCCGAAGTGGGGGCGCAGCGGCATCTTTCGGGGACAGTGTCGGCGGCGTCTCCAGCAGGGGCCACGGGATGGCAAGGTCCGGGTCATCCCACCGGAGTGTCCGGTCGTCCGCGGGGGTGTAGTATGCGGTACACTTGTACAGGAGATCCGCCGAATCGCTCAAAGTGTAGAACCCGTGCGCAAATCCTGGAGGAATCCACAGCTGGCGGTGCTCGGAGGCCTCGAGCGTCTCGCTCACCCAGCAGCCGAACGTAGGCGAGGAGCGTCGCAGGTCCACTGCCACATCGAAAACCGTACCGGTGACCACCCGCACCAACTTGCCCTGCGGCGTGCCGAGCTGGTAGTGCAGGCCTCTCAGGGTCCCCCGGACGGAGTAGCTGTGATTGTCCTGGACAAAGTGGTGCTGGATACCGATAGCCCGGAGCCGGTCTTCCCGCCAGCTCTCGAGAAAGTAGCCCCGGGTATCTCGGTGGACCGAAGCTTCGAGCAGCAACACATCAGGGATCCGGGTCTTCGTCACCTTCACCGCCGCGGCTGCTCCTCAATCAGCCGGCGAAGATACTGTCCGTACCCGGTCTTGCCCAACGGATCGGCCAGGCGCTCCACCTGAGCGGCATCGATATAGCCCATCCGATACGCAATCTCCTCCGGGCAAGCAATCTTTAAGCCTTGTCTCTGCTCGATGGTCTCGATGAACAACGACGCCTGAAGCAGAGACTCGTGGGTTCCGGTGTCGAGCCAGGCAGTGCCCCGCCCCAGACGCTCGACCGTCAACTCGCCCAGCTTAAGGTAGGCTGAGTTGACGTCGGTGATCTCCAGCTCACCCCGGGTCGACGGAAGGATCTCCCTGGCGATGTCGACCACGCGATTGTCGTAGAAGTAGAGCCCGGTCACGGCGTAGCTCGAACGGGGCCGCTGAGGCTTCTCCACAATGCTGATTGCCCTCCCGTTTGAGTCAAATTCGACCACTCCGTAGGCGCTCGGATTCTGGACGTGGTAGCCGAAGATCGTCGCACCTCGAGTGCGGCGGGAGGCCCGCTGCAGTGTATGACTCAGCTCGTGACCGTAGAAAATGTTATCGCCCAGCACCAGGCAGGACAGGTCCCGTCCGATGAAGTCGCGGCCAATCAGGAAGGCCTGTGCCAGCCCATCCGGCGAAGGCTGTTCGGCATAGTTGATATCGAGTCCCCACTGACTCCCATCGCCTAGCAGCAGGCGGAAGGCGGGGAGATCCTGGGGAGTGGAAATGAGAAGCACATCCCGGACCTCGCCCAGCATCAGGGTTGAGAGTGGGTAGTACACCATCGGCTTGTCGTAGATGGGGAGGAGCTGCTTGCTGACCGCGCGAGTCACCGGGTGGAGGCGAGTCCCCGTCCCGCCAGCCAGAATGATCCCCTTCCGCGTGGCGGTGGCGGGATTCATGAGGGTTCCGACAACTCAGTACTCCAGCGGCAGGGCCACCCGCCGGCCATCCCGGGCGGAGAGGTAGGTGGCGAT
>DASRIN010000222.1:0-2360 GCA_035649975.1 Gemmatimonadales bacterium | reverse complement strand
CTCTGGCTCGCCGGATTGTGTTCGAGCAGCTGGGACTCGGGATCGACGACCAGTTGGGCGGGACCGGGCGGAGCGTAGCGGACGCTCTACTGGCGGTACATCGGAGCTATTACCGAAGCGTGTTTCCGGTATTGGACCGGCTTCATGGGCTGGCCCACATCACGGGTGGCGGCATAGCGGGAAATCTGGTGCGGATATTGCCCCAGGACTGCGCTGCGACGGTAGACCCCGCAACCTGGGATCTGCCGCCGCTGTTCCGGTTTCTGCAGCAGGCGGGGCAGATCTCCACTCAGGAAATGCGCGACGTTTTCAATCTCGGAGTGGGGCTCGTCGCCGTACTGCCCCCGGACGCCCTGGCGGCGGCTCAGGCCGCGGCCAGTGACGACGGGGTCACCACTTGGGTGATGGGCGAGATCCAGCAAGGCCACAGGACCGTGCGTTTCGCCCGTCCGTAAGGGAGAATACGATGCGCGCGCCACACCTGTTGGCCGGGCTGTTGGCCCTGGCCCTGGTCTCGCCTGTCTGGGCCCAAGCGCCTGAGTGCTCCGGCTACTCAGGTAACGCCGAGCGGGTGTGCTCCGCGGGCGTCGATGGCACCCGGGCCTTTCACCCGGTATTCGGAATGCTGGTCAGCGGCGGAAACCCCACCATGGGGACGGCGGCCAGCTTGGGAGGCGTAGGACACGGTTCGCTGACCCTACGTGCCAACGCAATCGAGGTAGTCTTTCCCGACCTCGCCTATACCGGAGGCGGAGGCACTGTCCCTTCCGGGGATAAGCTGTTCGTGCCGGCGCCTCTGGTAGAGGGCGCGCTGGGCCTCTACAATGGCATGTCCGGTGGACTGTTTGCGCTGGATCTCCTGGGCTCGGCTCAGTTGCTTCCCACCGACCAGATCGACAACGTGACCGTCGACCCTGATGCCCGGAGGATCGGAAGCATTGCCCTGGGACTGGGCTACGGTGCCCGGATCGGCTTGCTCCGTGGCATCGGGCCGCTGCCCCATATTTCCTTGAGCGTCATGCGGCGGGAGCTCCCGACCATGGCCTACGGCAACGTCCCTGGGGGGGATGAGTTCGGCTACGCGGTGGACCTGAATGCCACCAACGTTCGGCTGGTTGCCAGCAAGCAGGTGGCGGTTCTGGATCTGGCGGCCGGGCTGGGATGGGACAAGTATACCGGGAATGCCATTATTCAGTTCCGCGATCCGATTACCACGGCGCTGCAGCCCAACGTACCGGTGGAGCTGGACAATTCTCGGGTGCTTGGGTTCTTGAACGGTGGTTTGGGCATGGGTATGGTGCGGCTGACCGGCGAGGTCGGGTACCTGGGAGGAAAGGACCAGAACCTGTCCACCGATTTCGAGGACTTCGACACCACCAAGGGAAAGTTCTTCGCCGGCCTCGGCCTGCGAGTGGGCTTTTAGCGACGTAATGGACGAGCGGGAAGCGATGGCCCGCGCACTCGACCTTGCCTGGCGAGGTTGGGGCCGGGTTCAGCCCAATCCGCTCGTGGGTGCGGTGGTGCTCCAGGCGGGTGAGCTGGTCGGGGAAGGGTGGCACCCGGAATTCGGCGACCGGCATGCCGAAGCAGTGGCGCTGGCGGGGGCAGGCGAACGGGCTCGAGGGGCGACCATGGTGGTCACCCTCGAGCCCTGTGCTCATCAGGGCAAGCAGCCGCCCTGCACCGAAGCCATCATCCAGTCCGGCATTCGCCGGGTCGTGGCCGCGCTCCGGGATCCCAATCCCGTCGCTGCCCATGGCGCCGAGCGGCTCCGCCAAGCCGGCGTGGACGTGGAGCTCGGGCCTCTGGGCGAGGCGGCCGCGGCCCAGAATGCCATCTTCCTCCACTCGATCGAGAAGCCGGCCCGGCCCTACGTCGCGCTCAAACTGGCAACCACGCTGGATGGGAAGATTGCCGATGGATTCGGCCGCTCGCGCTGGATCTCCGGCCCCGAGGCTCGGGAGTACGTCCAGTGGCTTCGGGCCGGCTTTGACGCCATTGGGATCGGAGGCCGCACCGCCCGCATCGACGACCCATCCCTGACAGTCCGAGGACCGGTCCAGCCTCGCGTCCCTCCCCGGCGAGTGGTATTCGACCGGGCCGCTGACCTGGGACCCCAGCTCACTCTCGTTCGTACCGCCGCCGAGACGCCCACCACAATTGTTGTCTCCTCCAGCGCCGAGGCCGCGCGAGTCAGGCGACTGGAGGCCGCGGGAGTCTCCATCGTCCGTGCGACACAAGTTGCCGACGCACTGCACGCATTACATGAAGCGGGCGTTCGGTCGCTGCTGGTGGAGGGCGGAGGGCAGCTCGCGGGTGCGTTGCTGGCGGCCGGCTTGGTAGACCGCTATTACTGGCTG
>DASRIN010000221.1:0-16262 GCA_035649975.1 Gemmatimonadales bacterium | reverse complement strand
TTGGTGTAGCCACCTCTCCGCACCGGAAGGGTGATAGCGACGGTGTCTTTCTGGTCCCCGGTTTGCCGGTAGATCAACACCAAGAACGAGTCTCCCACCTCGATTGGAACGCCCACCAGCGCCTGGAAGCTGCTGTCTCCGGCCGGCTCGAAGAATAGCGGCTCGCCCCCGGCTTCTGCGCCTACAACCGTGGAACCAGCGGGCCAGGCTCGGATCCAACCCAACGTTCCCTCTGTGAGGGGGGACGGTTCGGTCGCGATCCGCAGCGTCGGAACCGAGTCCTGGGGCCGGGCCGGTGACGCAAGCGCGGCCGAGAGCACCAGGCCGATAACCACCGGCCAGTGTGCTCTACCCGGAAGGCTGGGACGGAGTTGGGAAGCAGAGCAGCTCAGCGCTCGCCACTCACCAGGTGTTTGGGAGAGGGGGCAGTACCTTCCGGCGCGCGCCAGGGGAGCTTGCGGGGAATCTTGCTCCAGAAGACGAGCGCGCGAGATGGGAGACCAAAGTGCTCGTGGGCTGCTTCCTGCAGGACTGCAGTATCGCGCCGACCGGCCTCCCGCATGACCCGCCGCCGCATCTCCTTGGCTGTCTTGAGCGGGCGCTCGCCCGAAGGGTCCAGGTGACGCGCTGAGGAGACCGACTCGGTCAGCAGCTCCATAATGAAGTCGAACGACAGGCCGAGGTGGCGCTCCACATCGTCATCGGTCAGCGGCCACCGGCTGTACTCACGAGCCACCTGGCTGGCCCGCTGCCAGCTGGTGGTCTCGGTCAGATGGACCATACCGCGAAAGAGCCGCCGATTGGTACGTACGCTGAAAATGGTGGGTGCGATGATGCGGTCGAGATGCGCGTCGGCCGGCCCGTGGTCCAGCAGAATGACGTCCTTTGCCGCCTTGGCGTACGCATCACCCAGATGGGCTTCCACCCTGGTCTCCCAGTAGGAGTGCCCCACTGCTGCCGTACTGCTGGTGAGCATGAGCTGCCGCGGCACAAAATAGTTATGGGCAATGGTGTCGGCAGCCAGATGACTGAGGTAGCCCAGCCCAAAGGCACGCAGCGCGTCGGTGGCGGCCAGGTCATGGATCTCTTGACCCACATGCCAGTAATGGCAATGCCGGCCGAGCGGAGCATAGTGCTTGGCGATCGATGAATCAGCCGCAATGTTGCCGTAGAGAAAATCGAAGGGAAAGGCCCGGAGCAGATCGGCCACCGCACTGGGAAGGTAGGCCAGGTTGGCGAGGACCGATTCTCCGAGGTAGATGTGCGTTCCTGGGGTCCAGGCGTGGGCCTCCGTCGGGAGCAGGAGTGCGATGAGCCCCACGCTCGCGAATGCGAGCGCGAAGCGCGGCAGGGTCATCAGCGACTCGGAACCAGGAAGCGGCGCACCCGGCCCAGCATGCCGTTGCCCCGGCGAACCGAGCGAAGTGCAGCGGCGGCATCGAGGGCGGCGCCTTCGAATTCGTCGTGCACCACGTCGTATAGCGTCTCCAATTCCTCCAGTTTCCCCTCGATCCGGTCAACCGCTCGCACCACCTTGCGTCGGACCCGTCGGGCGGTCTGGGCAAACGCACCGGCCTCGTGGCGTACCAGTACCATCACGTCCTGGCCCTGCTCGGTGAGCCGGCGGACGGCCTTCAAGGTGCGCGCCACATCGTCCTGCAAGCCGTCCACCATTGTGGCGACCTTCCGCACCTGGGCGGAGAGCTTGAACGCCACGACGGCGACAGCCACGGCCAGCCCGAGAAACGAGAGGGCCAGGACGCCCAGCGAAATCGCCACCGTCGGTCCCACCCACTCGGGGGTTGCGCCGGCTTGCAGCAGATTCAGTGTCATCATACGTCACTCCCCTCAGGGAAGGCCTCGACTGCGCAGCACCAGCTACCGGGGTCGGCGTCTGCCGCCCACGCTAATACAAAGCTGGTACGGCACTACCGCAACCCCCTGTGTCGCTTGACTCGCTTCCCTGGCGGCGGCAGCTTTGGCCATGCCTCCTCGTTTTCTGGTGCACGGCGGACGTCCGCTGAAGGGTATTGTCCGTCCTGCCGGCAACAAGAATGCCGCACTTCCCATCCTGGCTGCCACCCTGCTGGCCGATGGTCCGGTCGAGCTCGACAACATTCCCCGCATTCGTGATGTCGAAACCATGCTCGCCTTGCTCCTGGATCTGGGGGCCACCGCCGAATGGACCGGTGCCAACGCCGTCCGGGTGGACACACGAGCGGTAAAGCCGAAGGCGCTGGACCCGGCGTTGTGCGCCAAGATTCGGGCTTCCATCCTCTTGGCCGGTCCGCTTCTGGCCCGCTTCGGCAGTGTCACCCTGCCGCCACCTGGAGGCGACGTCATCGGTCGCCGCCGGGTTGACACTCACTTCCTTGCGCTGGAGCAGCTCGGGGCCTCGGTGATGGTGGGCGATCGCTACGAGCTGGAGGCGAAACAGCTCAAGGGCGAGGACATCTTCCTGGACGAGCCCAGCGTCACCGGCACCGAGAACGCGCTGATGGCGGCCGTCATGGCCAAGGGTCGCACGGTGCTTCGCAACGCGGCGTGCGAACCGCATGTCCAGGACCTGGCCCGCGCCCTCGTGGCCATGGGAGCCGAGATCTCGGGGATCGGGTCCAACATCTACACCATTGAGGGCGGACGGCCGCTAGTGGGTGCACCGTACACCATCGGCCCGGATCATATCGAGATCGGGAGCTTCATTGGTCTCGCCGCCGTCACCAACGGCGACGTGACCATCGAGCCAGTCCGGTCGGAGGATCTGCGCAGCACCATTCTGGCCTTTGAGCGGCTGGGCATCCGGCCCCGGGTCGAGGGCAACCGCTTGAGTGTGAACGCGGGACAGGAACGGCGCATCCGGCCCGATCTCGGCGGCCACGTTCCCAAACTCGAAGACGGACCTTGGCCGGCGTTCCCTGCTGACGTCATGTCGACCACCATCGTTACTGCCACCCAATGCTCGGGCATGCTCCTGGTGTTCGAAAAGATGTTCGAGTCCCGCCTCTTCTTTGTGGATAAGCTGATCGGGATGGGCGCCCGCATCGTCCTGTGTGACCCACACCGGGCGGTCATCTCCGGCCCCTCTCCGCTCAAGGGCGGGACGGTGGAATCGCCTGATATCCGGGCGGGCATGGCGATGCTGTTGGCGGCACTGGCGGCCGAGGGTCCCAGCACGATCCATAACGTCGGTCAGATCGAGCGTGGCTACGAACGCATCGATGAGCGGCTGCGCGCGCTCGGGGCTCAGATCGAGCGGGTGGATGCATAGATCGCAACAAACCCCCACACAATCGAGCATCGAAGTCTCTGAGGTCCCCGTGCCGGGGGCGATTCCACGGTTCGAAATCCCCGGCTGGCGCGAGCAGTATGGTGTCGCGGCCGGGATCACGGGGCGGGGCACAGAGCCGGGTCGGGGGTTCGACCTCGGCCTCTGGAGTCGGGAGCCGGTAGGCGAGGTGATGAGTCGCTGGCTAGCATTCCGGCGGGGCATGGAGGGCTTCCGGGCGGTTGCGTTGGGAAACCAGGTTCACGGCGTTGAGCTGATGGATCTGGATTCGGGACGGGGCTGGGTCTACGTGGACGGCGTCGACGGCTGGATTAGTACCACCCCAGGCATCCTTCTCACCATCACTATCGCCGACTGCATTCCGCTCTACCTGGTGGCGCCCGGGCGGGGCATTGCCCTGCTTCACGCCGGCTGGAGGGGCACGGCCGGAGGGATCCTGAAACGGGGGGTTGAGCGGCTGGGAGCGGTTACCAAAACGCCTCCAGGCCTGCTGGTAATGCATTGTGGAATAGGGATTTGTGGCCCGTGCTATGAAGTTGAAGTTGAAGTGATGCGAGGCTGCGGAGCCGCGGCCGACGGCCCGGGTCCCTGGCACTTGGATCTGCGCTCGACACTGGTGGAACAGGCGCGGGCGCTTGGTCTCCGGCAGGTGACTGCATCACCCTGGTGTTCCGCCCATCACCGGGACCGGTTCTACAGCCACCGCGCTTCCAGGGGAGCTGATGGACGGATGGTTGCCTACCTGGGTCTGTCAGCCCCGTTGCGATAAACTGCGGTTCTGGGCCGACCCGCTCACCCGCTTACCGTCTTACCCACTTACCATCTTACCCGGCTCCCCCGTCTTGCTTCCAACCTGCATCCCAAGTAATATTGCTGCTGTCCGGGAGGCCCCTGGGGCCGACTGGTTGATGTGGGGGAGTTCCCCCACATTTTTTTTCCTTCTCCGCCGATGTCCGCCGACGCGCTGCTGGTTCCCATCCGCGATCACATTGCCGGGCTCGGGTTCGAGTTGGTCGATCTCCGGCGGACTGGATCTCTTCAGCGACCCATCTTGCAGGTGCGGGTGGACCGCCCGGACAGCCGACCCGGCCAGGGAGTGACGGCCGACGACTGTGCCGCGATCAGCCGGTCGCTCGAGCGCTTTCTCGAATCCCGCGCCATGGTAGGCCCTCGCTACGTGCTGGAGGTCTCCTCACCGGGGCTGGAGCGGCCGCTTCGCTGGCCGGACCATTGGCGCCGCTTCGTCGGTCGCCAGGTTCGGGTCCGAGCGGAATCCCTGCCGGGGCGGAACCAGTATGAGATCGTCTCCGTTCCCGATGACGACCACGTGGTCCTCCGGCGGAACGATGGAGCTGAGGTGACGCTCGCGTTCGAGGCTGTTCGCGCAGCAAACCTGGTTGCCGATGTCGAGATCTTCGGAAAACGTCGGTAGCACCGGCGCCGGCGGCGCCGATCACTGTAGGACGCCTCTAGGCGTCCCCATGGAGTGAATGGATGGCAGGTTCGACTGAGATGTTGGCCGCGTTTCGCGAGCTGACCACGACAAAGCAGCTCGAGCGCTCCGATCTGCTGGAGCTGCTCCGAGACGGTATTCACGCCGCCCTGGTCCGGAAATTCGGTCCTAATGTGCGGTTCGAGCTCAGTGTCGACGAGCTGCAGGGGACCATCAAGGTGGTGCGACTGCGGCAGGTGGTCGAGACGGTGGAAGACCCCAGTGCCCAAATCACCCTGGAAGAGGCCCAGTACGAGGACCCGGACTTCCAGATCGGCGACATGCTGGAAGAAGAGGTGCCGTTCGTGGACTTCGGGCGGCTTGCGGTCCAGGCGGCCAAGCAGCGCATCATCCAGCGAGTACGAGAAGGTGAGCGGGCCCGGATCCGGGAGGAGTTCACCTCCAAGGTGGGGGAGCTGCTGTCGGGAGAAGTCCAGCAGATCGAGCGGGGGAAGCTCGTCATCATGCTGAACAAGTTCCGTGAGGCTGAGGCCATCGTTCCCTACCGGGAGCAGAATCACCGCGAGCACTTTCACCAGGGCGACACCATTCGGGCGGTGCTCAAGCGGCTGGAGGAGACCCCCAAGGGTCCACGCCTCATCCTGTCGCGGGGGGACCCTCTCTTCGTGAAGGCGCTGTTCCGGCTGGAAGTGCCGGAGATCCAGCAGCAGGTGGTGGAGATCCGCGCCATCGCCCGCGAGGTGGGCAGCCGAACCAAGGTGGCGGTCATCTCCCGGGATGACGCGATCGATCCGGTGGGGGCCTGCGTGGGACTCAAGGGTTCCCGGGTTCAGGCGGTGGTGAACGAGCTGGGAGGAGAACGGATCGACATCGTCCCCTGGTCTCCCGACCCGGAGCGGTTTGCCCGGTTGGCACTGGCGCCCGCTCGTGTCGCCAAAGTCTTCTCCGATCCCGAAGCCAAGACCATTCAGGCGGTGGTCGACGAAGACCAGCTCTCGCTGGCCATCGGGCGCAACGGCCAGAACGTGCGGCTGGCGTCCGAGCTGACCGGCTGGAAGATCGATCTCTACTCCAGCCGCGAGTGGCTGGAGCGGGGTGGTGAAGGGCCGCTGTTCGCGCCGCTGCCCCCGGAGGAGGAGATGGCGGGCAAAGTGCCGCTCAGTGAGCTCAAGGGGCTGTCTCCCGAGCTTACCGCCATCCTGGAAAGCGCCGGCTACAAGATGCTCAATGACATCCTCGATCTCGAGCGCGAGGACATCACCAAGATTCCAGGCATGACGCCCGAGACAGTCGATCAGCTCATGGCGTTTGTCTCCGAGCTGACTGACGAGGATAGTGGGGAGGAGTCCCGCCCGAGGGCATGAGCGGGCTGCTGGGCCTCCTGGGTCTCGGATATCGCGGAGGCCAGGTGGTGGTCGGCGTCGACGCCGTCCGCAAGGAGCTCCAGGCAGGGAAGTGCTGGTGCGTCGTGGTGGCGAACGATGCCAGTCCACGAGCTGTAGACAAGGTAGTCCGGCTGGCCGGCGCCAAAGGTGTGCGGATGCTGCCGGGACCGAGCGCCGCAGCGATCGGCGCACAATTAGGAAAGCCGCCCGTAATGGCGGTTGGCGTACGGGATCGCGCACTGGCCAGTGGCATGTTGCAGCTGGCGCCGGACGCTTCTGATGGAGGCATGAGTGGTTAAAACCAGAGTCCATGATTTGGCAGCGGAGTTCGGCGTGGCCCCTGAGCAGCTTCTGAACATGCTCAAGGACATGAACATCTTCGTGCGGAGCCACATGTCCGCGCTGGAGAGCGACCAGGTATCGGCGGTGCGGGTCCGCTGGGAACGGGAGAAGCGCCGGAGCGCCGAGGAGCCGACCCCCAAGAAGGGCCGGCGCAAGGCGGCCAAAGCGGAGCCTGCCCCGGCTGCGGCCGAGGCCAAGCCGACCAAGCGGCGTAGGACCGCCGCCGAGGTGGCGCAGGTCGAGGCCCAGGTTCAGGCCGAAAAGGCCGCCGAGCTCGCGGCCCTGGAGCTCGAGCGCCCGGTCATTCACGAGGTGGAGGAAACCGCTCCCACCCAGACGCTAGAGGAGCGGGCTCGCGCCTTGTTCAAG
Organism: Gemmatimonadales bacterium; assembly: GCA_035649975.1. Classification (GTDB taxonomy): domain Bacteria; phylum Gemmatimonadota; class Gemmatimonadetes; order Gemmatimonadales; family GWC2-71-9; genus CAVVWJ01. The sequence continues at coordinate 9,427 of DASRIN010000221.1, read as the reverse complement.
GACCTTCCGCCGGCAGTTGCCGAAACCGACGACACCGAAGTGGTTCCCGAGGAGGAGCAGGCCAACGGAGCCACGCCGGAGACGGCGGCAGCTCGGGCCACTGCTCAGCCCTCCATTCCAACCCGCGCGCCATTCATTCCGCCGCGGGTTCAGCGGCCGACCACCCCGCCTGCGCGCGGCCCCAAGCCGGTCTTCAGCAGCAGCAATGTGCCAGCAGCGCCCAGTCGGCCGGGTGGGCCCTCCCGCCCCGGCATGCCCGGGCGCCCGGGCGCCGACCGGCCGGCGCCCAGCCGGACATTCGGACCCGATGCCGAGAAGGGCGGAGGCAGAAAGAAGGGCAAGAAGGGCCGCCGCTCCTCGGTGGACCAGGAAGCGGTGCACGCGAACATTCTGCGTACCCTGCAGGGCATGAAGGGACCGGCGGGCCGGAAGGGCCGCCGTCCCGACGAGCCTTCCTTCCGTGAAGTTCAGGCCGGACGACTGGCGGAGGAGCGCGAGCGGGAGAAGACGCTCATCCGGGTGAACGAGTTCATCTCCGTCTCCGAGCTTGCCACCGCCATGAAGGTCCCGGCTACCCAGATCGTACAGTTCGCGTTCAAGGAGCTGGGTCTGATGGTCACGGTGAACCAGCGGCTCGACTTCGACCAGATCGAGCTGATTGCGTCCGCCTTCGGGTTCCAGGCGGTACGGGAAGACGAGTACGCGGCGGAGGCTCAGGTTGAGCAGGCGGAGGACAGTCCGGACCAGCTGGTCCCCCGACCGCCGGTGGTGACCATCATGGGCCATGTCGATCACGGAAAGACGTCCCTGCTCGATTACGTCCGGAAGGCCAACATCGTGGCAGGGGAGGCGGGGGGCATCACCCAGCATATCGGCGCCTATCACGTCGAGTTGCCGGGCGACAAGCGAATCACCTTCCTCGACACCCCGGGCCACCAGGCATTTACCGCCATGCGGGCTCGCGGCGCGCAGGTCACCGATATAGTCGTGCTGGTTGTGGCGGCCGATGACCAGGTGATGCCGCAGACGGTCGAGGCCATCAGCCACGCCCGCAACGCGGGTGTTCCCATCATTGTCGCCATCAACAAGATCGACCTGCCGACGGCCAATGTACCCAAGGTCAAGCAGGATCTGCTCCAGCATAACGTCGTGCTGGAGGAGTACGGTGGGACGGTGCTCTCGGCGGAGATCTCGGCCAAGAAGGGCACCGGTATCGACCATCTGTTGGAGCAGATCCTCCTGCAGGCGGAGATCCTCGATCTCAAGGCCAACCCCACGGGGAAAGGCCACGGGGTTGTGCTGGAAGCCAGTCTGGATCCGGGTAAGGGACCGCTGGCCACCATCCTGGTGCAGCGGGGCACGCTCGCCGGAGGCGACAACTTTATCTGCGGCAAGTTCTCCGGCCGGGTTCGCGCGCTGTACGACGAGCGCGGCAAGGGGGTCAAGGCAGCTGGTCCGTCGATTCCGGTTCAGATCCTCGGGTTCGAGGGAGTGCCGGCCGCCGGCGACATCTTCGCCGTGGTGACCGATGCGGTGGAGGCTCGCGACATTGCCCAGAAGCGGCAGCGGCTCGAGCGCGAAGCACAGAACCGGCGGAGCGCCCGCGGTGGCACGCTAGAGGATTTCAGCCGCGCGCTCAAGGAAGGCGAAGTCTCCATGCTCCGCATCATCATCAAGGCGGACCAGGGTGGACCGGCTGAGGCCTTGGCGGATGCGTTGGCGCAGCTCACCACCAGCGAGGTTCGGGTAGACGTGGTGCACCGCGGAGTCGGCGCCATCACTGAAAGCGATATCCTGCTGGGCAAGGCATCCGGCGCCATCGTACTTGGCTTCCACGTACGTCCAGACAGCAATGCCCGCGCGGCAGCCGAGCGGGAACAGGTCGATGTGCGCACCTACCGCATCATCTACGAGGCGGTGGAAGACGTGCGCAACGCCCTCGAGGGCCTGCTCAAGCCGGAGGAGCGGGAGACGGTGCTGGGTGAGGCCGAAGTCCTGCAGCTGTTCAAGGTGAGTAAAGTCGGCACCATCGCCGGCTGCGCGGTTCGGAGTGGCATTATCCAGCGGACGGCCAAGGCCAGAATCATCCGCGACGGCACTACGGTGTACACCGGGAACCTGTCCAGTCTCAAACGTTTCAAGGACGATGTGCGAGAGGTTCGGGAAGGACTGGAGTGCGGCATCGGGATCGAGAACTTCAACGATCTCAAGGTGGGCGACCGCATCGAGTCGTTCCGGATGGAGGAGATCAAGCGGACCCTGCAGCCCGCCGCATCTGGCGTCGCTGGGTGATCCTCGCCACCACTACTTGGGATCTGCATCTTCCCGCCTGCCACTCCCTGAAGGAGAAGCGGAGCGTTATCAAGCCGCTCACGTCGGGCCTTCGCCGCACGCTGAACGTGTCGGTCGCGGAAACCGGTCATCAGGATGCCTGGCAACGGGCCGAAATTGTCTGTGCAGCCGTGGGAAGCGCGCGCGCCGTGGTAGACGAGACGCTGCGCGCTGCCGACCGGTTGGTCGAGGAGATGGACGGGGTGCGGATTGTCGATAGCGTTACGGAGTACCGATGAAGGGGTCGTCCCGCCGGCCGGAGCAGATGGCAGAAACGTTGAGACAGGTGATCACCGACTCGCTGGCCCGCCAGGTACGCGACCCGCGGGTCGGTTTCGTCACCATCACCGGCGTTCTGGTGAGCGGTGATCTATCGCATGCCCGGGTCATGGTCAGCGTGCCGGGGGACGATGCCGAGAAGAGCCGTGCTCTAGAGGGGCTCCAGAGTGCGGCCGGATTTCTCCGGTCGCGGGCGGCCCGGGCGCTGACCACGCGTACCGTGCCCGAGTTGCACTTCGAACTGGACCGCGGCCTGGAGCACGCCGCCCGGATTAACGAGCTGCTCAACACCATCCGCCGGGAGGACCAGGACTGATCGGCGCGCTGTTGGTGGACAAGCCTGCCGGTATGACCTCGCACGATGTCGTTCAGCGGGTCCGCCGCGTCCTGGGTCTCCGGGCGGTGGGTCATACCGGCACGCTCGATCCATTTGCCACCGGCCTGCTGGTACTGCTGCTGGGCCGGGCCACCCGGTTGGCTCGGTTTCTCGACCGCCAGACCAAGCAGTACCTCGCCACGGCCCGGCTGGGCGTTCAGACCTCGACCGATGACCTGACCGGTACGGTGACCGCGCAGTCCTCGCATTGGGAACTGGTGTCGCGGTCCACCCTGGAGCGGGAGTTAGGCGGGCTCGAGGGCGAGCAGCTGCAGCGGCCACCCCAGTTTTCAGCCAAGCAGGTTGCCGGCGAGCGGAGCTATCGGAAGGCTCGACGGGGAGAGGTTGCCAGCCTGGAGCCGGCCCGTGTCACCGTCCACCGGATCGAGCTGATCGAGTACCGGCCCCCCGATGTGACCTTTCGAGCGGAAGTGAGTACCGGCACCTACATCCGAGCTCTGGCCCGTGACTTGGGAGAACGGCTCGGCGTGGGAGCTCATCTGACGGAGCTGCGGCGCCAGGCGATCGGGTCGTTGAGAGTTGAGGATGCCGTATCTTTGGAACAGCTTGGCCCCGACGCCGTCATGCCGGCCCACGCCGTTCTTCCCGACCTGCCGCGGGTCGAGCTGGATGCGACGGCACGGAACGCCGTCGCGCATGGACAGGCGGTTGCGGATGGCAGGGCAGCGGGGCAGCGGGGCGGCGGGGCTGCGGTTGCCCTGCTGGCCGAGGGTGAGCTGGTCGCCGTGGCCGAGGAAGAGAATGGTCTGCTTCGGCCCAAGGTCGTCCTGGAGCGTGTGTGACGGAAGACCTGTCCAGCCACCCCACCGCCCCGCTGCCCCCGCTGCCGAACGGCACCACCGTCACGGTTGGCTCGTTCGATGGTGTGCACCTCGGCCATCAGGCGGTGCTGCAGGAGATTGATCGCCGCGCCCGCGCGGCCGGACGAGCCAGCGTGCTGGTCACCTTCGATCCCCATCCGCTGGAAGTCGTGAACCCGGGGGCCGCTCCTCCGCTGCTGACCACCGGGCCCGAGCGACTGGAAATTCTGGCGCAATCCCCGCTTGATTACTTGCTTCTGCTTCGCTTCGACCGTTATTTGGCCGGACTCACCCCCGAGCAGTTCGTGCGGGAGATCCTGTTGGGCCGGTGCGTGGTGCGCGAGTTGGTCATTGGGCACGATCACGGGTTCGGCCGCGGGCGGAGTGGGGATGTGGAGACGCTTCGGCGCCTCGGGGCGATAGAGGGCTTCGAAGTCGACGTGGTCAGCCCGGTGGATTTCGGGGGCCAGCACGTCTCCAGCAGCCGGATCCGCCGTGCGGTTGCGGGAGGAGACTTGGTTACCGCCCGCGCCATGCTGGGACGGCCCTATAGCGTGGTCGGCCGGGTGGGGCAGGGGGAACAGCGAGGCCGGCTGCTCGGGGTGCCCACGATCAACCTGAGCGAGCTTTCCCCGCGGAAACTGCTGCCGCCCGACGGGGTGTATGCCGTGTTCGTCGAGTGGCGCGGGGGTCGAGCGGGCGGCATGATGAATCAGGGGCCTCGACCAACGTTCCAGGATGGGCGGCGGGTGCTGGAGGCTCATCTGTTCGATTTTGATGGCGACTTGTACGGCGAGTGGGTGCGAATCGAGTGGGTAGCCCGCTTGCGCGATATCGAACGATTCGACTCGGTCGAGCATCTGAAGAAGCAGCTGCAGTCGGATCGCAGCCGGGCCCTCGCTGTGCTGGCTGCGGGCCGGTCCACCTCTAGCCGCGTGTCCCACGCCTGAAGGTCTGAGCGACGATGTTCTCAACCATTCGTTCACGGTTGCTTTTGACCGCCTTACTGGTGGTCGGGTCGGTCTACTTCCTCTTTCCCCGGAACGTGACCCTCCGGGAACGGGGGGCCAACGGTGTCATGCGCGATACCGTCGTCACCCGGGTTCCCCTCAAGCGAGGACTCGATCTCCAGGGCGGCATGCACCTGGCGCTCGAGCTCGACCAATCGAAACAAGTGTCTGCCGATCCCAAGAAAGATCTGGACCTGGCGCTGACTGTGCTGCGCAAGCGGATTGACGAGTTCGGAGTCGAGGAGCCGTTGGTTCAGAAGGTGGGGGACGAACGCATCGTGGTCGAGCTAGCGGGAATCACCGACCCGGCCCGCGCCAAGGCCATCGTCCAGCGAAGCGCCTTCCTCGAGTTCAAGATCACCAACGAGACCGGCGCACTGGAAAAAGCGCTTCCTGCCATGGATCGCACGTTGAGGGGCCTCGGCATCAAGGGGGCCGCCGAACCGGAGAAGCCGTCAGCGGTGCAGCAGCTCCTCGGCGGCGATACGACCCGCCCGGCCCCCAAGGACAGCGCTCAGAAGGCTAAGGCCACCAAACGAGACAGCAGCGCCAGAGACACGGCGCGTGACACCACGCCGGTTGTGGGTGGCGTCCTCAGCGGGCTCATTCAGGCGGCCGGTGCCGGCGGCGTTCCCGGCGAGTACATGGTTCCGGAGACCGCGTTCCCCCGGGTGGACAGTCTGCTCAACATCCCGGCGGTTGCCCGCCAGCTCCCCCGCGGTTTGGTGCTCCGCTGGAGTGCGGCACCTACCAGCGTGGGGGTCCAGCCGATGCGCTTTCTCTACGCCCTGGAGGACAAGAGCATCGTCACCGGCGCCAATCTGGTGGACGCCCAGGCCCAGATCGATCCGCTCACCAATGGTCCCATCGTGACCTTCGAGCTGGACCGCGCCGGCGGGCGCAAGTTCGGCGAGGAGACCGGGAGGCACGTGGGCGACTACATGGCCATCCTGTTGGACGGTCGGGTGCAGGGAAGGCCACCGGTCATCCAGAGCCGAATCGGTAGGAACGGCCAGATCACGCTCGGGGGCAAGAGTCTTCAGGAGGCCCAGGACCTCGCCCTCACCCTCAAAGCCGGCGCCTTGCCGATTCCACTCAAGATTGTGGAGGAACGGCAGGTGGGGGCCAGCCTCGGGAGCGACTCGATTCGCAAGGGGATTACCGCCGGCCTGATCGGCACCGCACTCGTCATGGTGATCATGATCGGCTACTATCGCTTGAGCGGAGTCCTGGCGGTGGCCGCGTTGGCCGTCTATCTCCTGTTTACGCTGGGCGCGCTCTCCATGATCGGTGCGACGCTGACGTTGCCAGGGCTGGCGGGCATTGTACTGTCCATCGGCCTGACCGTCGACAACAACGTGCTCATCTTCGAGCGAATGCGGGAGGAGCTCCTGCATGGCAAGACGGTTCGGCTTGCGATCGACGAAGGCTTCCGCCACGCCATGAATGCTATCGTGGACTCGAACGTCTGCATGGTGCTCACGGCGCTCTTTCTGTTCCAGTTCGGCACCGGGCCGGTCAAGGGATTCGCCGTCACCTTGATTCTCGGAATCGTGGCCTCGATGATCACCTCGATATTCGTCACTCGGACCTTCTACATGATCTGGCTCCAGCGGCGGCCAGCCATGTCCACGCTGAGCATCTGACATGCTGAGACTCTTCTCCAACGCCAAGTACGACTTCATCGGGCTCCGGCACTATGCCTACGGCCTCACGGCCATCATCCTCCTGCCTGGACTCATGTTTCTGGCTCTCAAGGGCCTGAACTACAGCATCGAGTTCACCGGCGGGACGCTCCTCCAGATCCAGAGCAAGGCACCGGTCGACGTGGCCCATGTTCGGACTGGGCTCGACCGGCAGGGAATTCACGGGGCGGAGATCCAGAATTTCGGGTCCGAGAACGAGTACGTGATTCGGGCCCGGGTGGCCAAGCCAGGGAGCGATGCCAACGACACCCAGGCGACCGCTCAGGCGGTGAGTCAGGCGCTGGACAATGTCCTCGGCGCAGGGAACTACAACGTGGTGCGCACCGAGGCAGTCGGTCCCAAGGTCGGCGGCGAGCTGCGACAGAAAGCCTTTCTGGCCATCTTCCTCTCCTTCTTTGCGGTGCTAGCCTATCTGGCGTACCGCTTCGAGTGGCGGTTCGGGCTGGCGGCCATCATCGCCACGGCCCATGACATTCTGGCCACCATCGCATTTATCGGCGTGATGCAGGTGGAGGTGAGCCTGACCGTGGTTGCGGCGGTGCTCTCCATGGTGGGGTATTCACTGAACGACACGATCATCATCTTCGACCGCGTGCGGGAGAATCTCCGCAAGCACAAGCATGAGTCCTTCGAGGAGATCCTCAACCGGTCCGTCAACGAAACCCTCCCCCGCAGCATTCTCACCCACGGCACCACATTGGCCACGCTGCTGGCGCTCACCATTTTCGGTGGGGAGGTCATCCGGCCCTTCGCCGTGGTGATGTTCTTCGGCGTTTTCGTGGGCACCTTTTCATCGATCTACATCGCGTCTCCAGTGCTGATGGCAATCGAGAAGCGCTGGCCCGGTCCGGCCGCGCGAGGCCATTTGGCTCCCAAGAAGGCACCGAGCGCGGCGCCTAGCCGGAAGCCGCAGACGGTAGGGTGAGGCAGCGGGGCCTGCCCTGCGGTCCCGCCGCCCCGCCTCCCTGCATTGTTGATCGACACCCACTGCCACCTAGCCGATCCGGCCTACGTCGCCGATCTGCCCCAGGTGCTGGAGCGGACTTGGCACGCAGGAGTGGCCCGGGTTGTCGTGATCGGAGAATCACTGGATCGTGCGGATGCAGCGCTCGCCATGGCTGCAGCCGAGCCGCGCCTGGTAGTGACGGCGGGCATCCATCCGCACGATGCGGTCCAGTGGAGCGGCGACGCGGAGGCCTCACTTCGTCAGCTACTGCGCCATCCCCGAGTCGTCGCTGTCGGCGAGACCGGTCTCGACTTCCACTACGATCACTCACCCCGGCCGCTCCAGCATCAGGCCTTCGAAGCTCAGCTCGATCTGGCGGCGGAGCTGGGCAAGCCGGCTGTCATCCACGCCCGCGAAGCGGATGAGGACGTAGCCGCCATTCTTAATGCCCATCCGCGCGCGACTGCGATCCTGCACTCGTTCAGCAGCGGTATGGGACTCTTGCGAGCGGGGCTGGTCCTCCGCCACTATGTGTCGTTCAGCGGCATGGTGACCTTCAAGAACTGGCACCTGGACGACGCCATTCGCGAGACGCCGCTCGACCGACTGTTGCTCGAGACGGATGGCCCCTATCTGGCGCCGGTACCCCATCGCGGCAAGCGCAACGAGCCCGGCTTCGTGCGCCAGGTGGCCGAGCGCGTCGCGGCGGTGCGGGGCATACCGGTCGAGGAGCTCATCGCCGCGACCGGCGAGAACGCGCAGAGGGTGTTTCAACTGACTCCCGACTCCTGACTCGGAGCTTGTGCCGGTGACCACCACGATAAAGCCTGTCCCGTCCGACATTGCCATCGCCCAGGCCGCGAAGCTCCGACCTATTGCGGAGGTAGCTGCCGAGGTGGGGCTGGGACCCGATGAGATCCTGCCCTACGGACGCTACAAGGCCAAGATCAGCGCCGAGGCGATTGCACGGCGAAAGCCGAAGGGAAGGCTGGTGCTGGTCACCGGCATCAATCCCACTCCGGCTGGTGAAGGCAAGAGCACGGTGACGGTCGGTGTCAGCCAGGCATTGCGCCGCCTGGGCAAGAAGGTCGTGGTCTGCATCCGGGAGCCAAGTCTGGGTCCGGTGTTCGGGGTGAAAGGCGGCGCTGCGGGAGGCGGCTACGCCCAGGTGGTCCCGATGGACGAGATCAATCTTCACTTCACCGGTGATTTTCACGCCATCACCTCTGCCCACAACCTGCTGTCGGCCATGCTCGACAACCACCTCCACCAGGGAAACGCGCTGGGCATCGACCCCCGACGCATCACCTGGCCCCGGACCCTGGACATGAACGACCGGGCGCTTCGGTCGATGGTGATCAGCCTGGGTGGGATCAACGCAGGCCCGGTGCGGGAGGAGCGCTTCGTCATCGTGCCGGGCAGTGAGATCATGGCCATCCTGGCGCTCGCCACCGATCTGGCCGATCTGGAAGCCCGGATCGGCCGGATCATCGTGGGACTCACCCGGGACCGGAAGCCGGTCACTGCGGCCGACCTGAAGGCGGCGGGCGCGATGACGCTGCTCCTGAAGGACGCGATCCTGCCCAATCTGGTCCAGACGCTGGAAGGCGGGCCGGCACTGGTTCACTGTGGACCGTTCGGCAACATCGCGCATGGCTGCAACTCGATCGTCGCTACTAAACTAGGCCTCTCACTGGGTGAGGTCGTCCTCACTGAAGCCGGGTTTGGTGCCGACCTGGGGGCTGAAAAGTTCTTCGACATCAAGGCGCGATTCGGCAATCTCAAGCCGGAGGTAGCCGTGGTCGTAGCCACGGTGCGCGCCCTCAAGATGAACGGGGGGGTGAAGAAGGAAGCACTCAGCAAGGAGGATGTCCCCGCCCTCAAACGCGGGTTGGTCAATCTCGAGGCTCACGTGAAGAACGTTCAGAAGTTTGGAGTGCCGGTGGTGGTGGCGCTCA
>DASRIN010000220.1:0-4266 GCA_035649975.1 Gemmatimonadales bacterium | reverse complement strand
TCCCGGGGCAGGTATCCGGTCATAATCGGCCCCGGCAGCTTGCAGCATCTGGGTCATTTCGTCCAGGACTGGATGGCCGGTCGCCGGCTTGCGATGATCGCCGACGCTACCGTCCATGCGCTCTACCAGGCCGGCCGGTGGGGTTCGCCCGGCTGGACCGGCGAGACGCTTACGGTACCGGCGGGCGAAGCCTCCAAGAGCCGGGAAACCTGGGCCCGGCTGACCGACGACCTGCTACTTCGTCGGTTTGGACGGGATAGCGGGCTGCTGGGACTGGGGGGCGGAGTCATCGGGGATCTCACCGGCTTTGTCGCCGCCACCTACCTGCGGGGAGTCCCCTACCTCCTGGTGCCCACCACGTTGCTGGCCATGCTCGACGCCTCGGTCGGCGGCAAGACAGGGGTCAATGCACCTCAGGGCAAGAACCTGATCGGCGCCTTTCATCCGCCCACCGGTGTGCTGGCCGATCCGCTGGTTCTGCTGACATTGCCTGACCGGGAGTACCGCGGCGGGCTGGCCGAAGCGGTGAAGCACGGCGCAATTGCCGATTCCGGCTACTTCGAGTGGATGGAATCGCGGGTGGAGGACATTCTTGGGCGAGACCCACCCACCCTCGCTCGCCTAGTCCGGCGAAGCGTCGAGATCAAGGCCGCAGTAGTGGGGGAGGACGAGCACGAAGGGGGCAGACGGGCTATTCTGAATGCGGGCCATACGATAGCCCATGCGCTGGAGCAGGCCTCAGCCTACCAGCTTTCCCATGGTGAGGCGGTTGCTCTTGGCTTGGTGGCGGAGTGCGCTCTGGCAGAGCAACTGAGCGTGGCAAAGCCGGGGCTTCGGCACCGGGTCGAGACCCTGCTGACCCGATTCGGTCTTCCGATTCGCCTGGAGTCGCCCCTGCACGGCGGACCGCTGCTGGACTTCATGAAGAGCGACAAGAAGAACCGGAATCTCCAGGTACGCTTCGCCCTGATCACCGCGGTTGGGAGCATGCAACGGGACACCGGTTGGACTACGGCGGCATCGGAAGGGGACATCCAGGCCGCGCTTGGGGTGCTCGCGCCGGGAGAGTAAGTATTAAAACTGCAATAATTTGCGCAAAAACCGGAGGCCTGGTTTATCCACCGACCGGTGAGGCCTAAGTGGAAAAGGTGACCAACCATTTGTGCAAAAACATTTTGTGATGTGGAAATAATATTTTGCTTGACCAGATCCTCAACACTTCCTATATTCGCTCCTCACCTCTCCGATGTAAGCATTACCGCTTCAACATTTCGCCCGTTCCCTCTGCCGGGGTTGTCTATGACGCATGTCCGCACCGGGAAAGCCCGCCCGTTTGCTCGTTCCGCTCCTTCCGGCGCTTTTGATCAATACCTGCTCGACATTCAGAAACTCCCGATGATCTCCGATCCCGACGAGGAGAAGCGGCTGGCCCGCCGCGCCGCTGCGGGCGATGAGTCAGCGGCCGAACGTCTGGTTACCGCCAACCTCCGCTTCGTCATATCCTACGTCAAGAAGTATCAGGGGCACGGGCTCGACCTTTCCGAGCTGGTTGCCATCGGGAACGAAGGTCTGCTCAAGGCGGTCAAGAAGTTCGACCCGGATCATGGGGTCAAGTTCATCTCCTACGCGGTCTGGTGGGTCCGGCAGGCGGTGCTCAAGGCTCTGGCGGAACAGACTCGCAGTGTCCGCATTCCGTTGAATCAGAACTCGGCGCTGGTCCGGATGTCCCGGGCCAAGAGCTTTCTGGCCCAGGAGCTGGGCCGGGAGCCGACCGACGATGAAATCGCCATCGCACTCAACGACACGGTGGACAACATCCGATCGGCTCACCGCATGAGCTCGACCGAGGTGTCGCTCGACGCGCCGGTGGAACGGCAGGATCGCGGTGCCAGCACCTTCGGTGAACGGGTGGCCGGCTCCGGTGGCATCGAGATCGAGGAGATGACCGACGTCCGGCTGCAGCGAGAGTTCATCGACCGCATTTTCCAGCGGCACCTCACACCGAGGGAGCGAAAGATCCTGTCCCTCTACTACGGGCTGGAGGAAGGGTCCGAGGCTCTGACCCTGGAGAAGATCGGCGCCCTGCTCGGGGTCACTCGGGAGCGAATCCGCCAGATTCGGGAGCGCGCCTTCGAGAAGTTGCGCGACTCGCCGGACGTGCGGGCTCTCCGGGGGTTTTGGGGAGCAGCCTGACAGGAGCGGGACCGCGAGGCCGAGAGGCAGCGGGGCGGTAAGCGAAGGCCGGCGGAATTCCGCCGGCCTTTGTTGTTGCAGCGTCGTTTCCTGCCCCGCTGCCCCGCTGCCCCGCGGCCCCACTAGATTCCGCCATGCCTTTCCGGCTGCCACTCTTTCCGCTCTCAGTCGTGCTCTTTCCCGGGAATCCGCTCCCGCTGCATATCTTCGAGCCCCGGTACCGACGCCTGCTGGCCGACTGTCTGGCCGACGATCGCCGCTTCGGCATCACGCCCGTGAAAGACGATGCCGGGCCGGTCGAGGCCGGGGCGGTGGGCTGTGTGGCTGAGGTTCGCGTCAACCAGGAGCTCCCCGATGGACGCTCCAATATCGTGGTGGTGGGCGGACCCCGCTTCGTAGTCCTGCGCCTGCTGGATGAGGACTTGCCGTACCTCGTGGCCACGGTCCAGACCTTCGAGGATAACCAGGGCACCAATCCTGCAGCCGACGAGATCGATGCGCTGCGAGAGCTTTCGGTCCGATACTTTGCTGGACTAAGAGAGCTAAGCGATGCCCTTCCCGAGGAGGCGACCCTGCCCGACGACGCCGCAAGCCTTTCATTCCAGGTAGCCGGCAATCTGGAGTGCGATCTCGGCATCAAGCAGCGGCTCCTCGCCGAGCGATCCACCTCGCGACGGGTCAAGGCGCTCATCCTGCTCCTTCCGGTGCTGACCAGCGCGGTCGAGAGCGGCATCCAGATCCACCGCCGGGCCCACAGTAACGGAAAGGGTGGTACCGTTCCGGATATTCTGACCAGCTGATGGAAGCATCCCTGCTCGCCGCGTTGAACCGGATTGTTGGGTCCCGCTGGGTCCGCCATCGCCGGGCTGAACTGGTCACTTATGCGATGGACGGCCTACCTACCCATGAGTCGGTTCCTGGAGTGGTGGTCATGCCCGGCAGCCCGGACCAGGTCCGGGAGATCGTGCGCCTGCTTCATCTGCTGCAGGTTCCCTTTGTCGCCCGCGGGGCGGGAACCGGCCTTTCCGGCGGTGCCCTGGCAGATCCCGGCACCGTGCTTATTGCTCTGACCCGGCTGAACCGGATCCTGAGCGTGGACCCGGTGCAGCGCCGCGCCGTTCTGCAGCCTGGAGTGGTGAACGCGCGGCTGTCCGAGGCCGTGCTCCCGTACGGCCTCTACTACGTGCCCGATCCCTCCAGTCAGGCCGCCTGTACGATAGGCGGAAACGTGGCTGAGAACGCCGGTGGCCCCCACTGTCTCAAGTATGGAGTCACCACCAACCACATCGTTGCCCTCGAGGTGATCCTGCCCGACGGGTCCGCTGTGCGGCTGGGATCGATTCAAGGCGAGCCTTGGGGGCCGGACCTTGTCGGGCTCTTTGTGGGCAGCGAGGGGATGTTCGGCATCGCCACCGAGATTACGGTTCGCCTGGAGCGGATTCCGGAGAGCGTACGCACGATGCTGGCTGACTTCCCTACCGTGCGGGCAGCCAGCGAGGCGGTGTCGGCTATCATCGCAGCCGGCATCGTTCCGGCAGCGCTCGAAATGATGGATCGGGCGTGCGTGGCCGCGGTTGAGGCCTCGATCTATGCCGCCGGCTACCCCACCGACGCGGCCGCGGTGCTTCTGGTCGAGCTCGACGGGCAGGCAGCGGCGGTAGAGGGCGAGGCAGCCTCGGTGCGCGCGATTCTGACCGAGTGCGGCGCCAGGGAAGTCCGGAGCGCCTCGAGTCCAGCAGACCGGGCTCGCTTATGGCAGGGCAGAAAGAAGGCGTTCGGCGCCATGGGTCGGATAGCACGAGACCTCGCGGTCCAGGATGCCGTGGTTCCCCGCTCGGCGCTGCCGGCCATCATGGATCAAATCGAGGGAATTCGGCGGGAGTTCGACTTGACCATTAGCAACGTCTTTCACGCCGGCGATGGCAATCTCCATCCCAACATCAGCTTCGACCGGCGAGACCCGGCCGTCCTCGGTCGCGTCCGTTCGGCCTGCCGAGAAATAATGGCGGCCTGTGTAGCGGTGGGCGGAAGCATTACCGGCGAGCATGGCGTCGGCAACGACAAGCTGGACTA
>DASRIN010000219.1:0-3567 GCA_035649975.1 Gemmatimonadales bacterium | reverse complement strand
GACCGACTACTCCGCCTCGAGCGGCACCCCGGTGATGGCGGCGGGCGACGGGACCGTGCTCCGCGCCGGACGAGCCGGCGGCTACGGGAACCTCGTGGAGATCCGGCACCGGAACGGCATCACCACCCGGTACGGCCACCTCCGGGCCTATGCCCGGGGACTCTCGGCGGGCCGGCGGGTGAGCCAGGGCCAGGTGATCGGATACGTCGGCTCCACCGGGCTCGCCAGCGGACCGCACCTGCACTACGAGTTCCGTGTCAATGGTGCCGCACGCGACTCCCGGAGAGTGGATCTGGGCGGTGGAGAATCGCTGGCCAGGGCCTTGATGGCTGGGTTCGAACAGGAAAGGCAGCGGCTCGCCAGAGCGCTGGGCGTCGCCGGCGCGTCGATGCCGGCCCTCATCGCGGAGTAGCTGCACACCCCGAGAGCACCTGCTTCAGTTTCGTCCCCCCAGTCCTGCCCACCTCAAACGCACGATGTGCGACCGGCATCCCATCCGCAGTGCCGGACGCTCTCTCATATTGCGGAGTTCGAGCCATGAGATATCTGGTCTGGTGTACCTGTGCCTCCATCGCCACTCTGTCGCTCGGTGAACAGCGCTCGATTCCCGCAGCACCCGCCACCGGTTCCATCGAACGCATGGCAACGCTCGCAATGGGTCGGGCGGCGCACACCACGACGGCGCTGCCGTCCGGCGACCTGCTGGTGGCGGGCGGGATGGGCTCGCGCGGAGGAAGCCTCGCGACGACGGAACTGATCCATGTCTCGGCCGGAACGATCGGGGCGACCGCGTCGATGAGTCAGTCCCGGGCCAGCCACACCGCGACGGCCCTGGGCGATGGTCGGGTGGTACTGGCCGGAGGATACAACGGAGAGTACTTGGCTTCGGTGGAAGTCTATGATGAAAGACTCCGGCGGTTTCAGGTCATGGGCCGCCTGAACGAGGGTCGCAGCGGCCACACCGCAACCCTGCTTCCGAATGGCAGGATACTGATCGTTGGCGGCGTGGGGCGCGGATGGTCCTTCTTGTCGAGCGCGGAAGTCTTCGATCCCGCGAGCGGCCGGTCGGAGAACGTGGGACCGATGAGCGTCCCACGAGAAAGTCATACGGCCACTCTGCTGGCGGATGGACGGGTCCTGGTGGTCGGGGGCCATCGGGATCGCCGGGAGGCGATGGAAGTGTACGCATCCGCCGAGCTCTATGACCCGGCATCGCGTCGCTTTCAGCCCACCGCGCACCTGACGACGGCGCGCCACAAGCACGATGCCGTGCGTCTGTCCGACGGCCGGGTTCTCGTGCTCGGTGGCGCCGATCGCACCGATCGACGTTACTTTGCCACCACCGAGATCTTCAACCCCGTCACCGGATCCTTCGGACGAGGGCCATCAATGGTGAGCAGCAGATACAAGTTTCAAGGCACCTCGGTCCGGCTTGCCAATGGTGATGTGCTGGTTGCCGCCGGGGCGCGCGGGGCGGAACTCTTGGATCGCGACTCGCTCACCTTTCACCCGGTCGCGGGGGAGTTTCCCGCGGCTCTCTTTTTCGCAACCGCAACCCCGCTCTCCAGCGGGGATGTCGTGATCGTCGGCGGGTACAGTACGGACAACCAGAGCACCAAAGGGGTGTGGCGCTTTCGGGCGCCCTAGATGGCGACGGACGTCCTCAGCGGCATCGGAAACACCCCGCTGATCGAGCTTCGACGCGTGGTCCCATTAGGCTCGGCCCGGGTCGTTGCGAAGCTCGAATGGGCCAACCCGACCGGCAGCATGAAGGACCGTATGGCGCAGGCGGCGATTGCGCAGGCCGAAGCCAGTGGCCGGCTTCTGCCTGGCGGCACGGTAGTCGAGTACACCGCAGGAACGACCGGCATCTCCCTGGCATTCGTCTGCGCCGCGAAGGGTTACGGGATCGAGATCGTCTTCTCCGATGCCTTCAGCAGCGAGAAGCGCCGCACGATGGAGGCTTTCGGCGCCCACGTGACGGATGTGCCGAGCGACAACCGGCAGATCACGGAAGTCCTGATCAAGGAGATGATCAGCACCGCGGCGGCCATCAGTGAGCGCCCCCGGCACTGGTACTGCGACCAGCTCAACAATCACGATGCCATGTCAGGGTATCTCCCGCTTGGTGCAGAACTGTGGCGTCAGACCGGCGGACACCTGGATGCGTTTGTCCATACCGTCAGCACGGCGCATTCGATCCATGGGGTGACCCGCACCCTGTGGGAGCACAATCCGAAGATCCATATTGTGGCCGTGGAGCCGGCCGAATCGGCCGTCTTGTCGGGGAGACCATCCGGATCCCACAAGATCGAGGGAATCGGCATCGGCTTTGTTCCACCGCTCTGGCAGCCGGAGCTGGTGAACGCCATCGATACCGTGTCGACAGAGGAGGCGAAAGCGATGGCCCGCCGCCTCGCCCGTGAGGAAGGCATCTTCGCGGGCACTTCCTCCGGCGCCAACGTCGTCGCTGCGCTGCGGCTGGCCCAGGCGCTGGGGCCGGCGGCCACGGTCGCCACCCTGATTATCGACTCCGGGCTGCGCTATCTGAGTACCGACCTCTATTCGAATCCAGCGAGCGCCTGAGCCCCACCGAAGTATGTTTGTTGGACCATCCCCAACCATTGGAGTCGTGTATGAAATGCTCGTGTCTCCTCGTGCTCTCCCTTGCGGGTGTGGCTGGCGCGGCTGAGGCCCAGCAGCCGGCACCCCCGCCTAATGCCGCGGTGGGAACCGTGCGCGAGCTCTGGCTGGCCATGACCAATTACGTGACGCAGGCAGCCGTGGCAGTGCCCGAGTCCCTGTATGCTTACAAGCCGACGGCGGCCGTCCGCAGCTTCGGCCAGCTCATTGGCCACGTGGCCGGGGCGCAGTACCTGATATGTGCCGCTGCCCTCGGGGAACCCCCCCGCGCCGAAGATGAGATCGAGCGAACCCGGACCACGAAGACCGATCTTGTCGCCGCGCTCAAAGCGTCGACGGAATACTGTAGCCGAGCCTATGCCCAGACGGATGCCGCCGCGCAGGGGCAGACCAAGCTCTTCGGTCAAGACCGGAGCCGGCTCTACGCGCTCGGGCTCAACGCCACGCATAATGGCGAGCATTATGGCAACATCGTGACGTACATGCGGATGAAGGGCCTGGTGCCGCCGTCCAGTCGTCCACCTCAGTGAGCTGGGCAGTGCGGCGGTCCGTCACCGATTGATACGGCGGCCCTGGACCCGATGGCGGCGTTGAGGCGCACGCCTTCGGGTCCACGGGATGCCGTCGTCCCTCTATTATTCCCCCGATGCCATTCGTCGTCATCCTCCTCGCCGCGTCCGCGGCGCTGCTCTCGTATCGCCTCCTGGACGGATGGAGCGGCCGGACCTGGCTTCCGGCGACCTGCCGCGCCGCCGGCTGGTCGGTGATCGCCCTGCTCCTCGTGAACGCCAGCTGTCCCTCGGTGACTCCCGGGGCGGTACCGCTGGTGCTGCTGGACGCGTCCCTCAGCATGGGCGCCGCCGGAGGGCGGTGGAGCGAGGCGCTGGCGATGGGCCGGAGCGCCGGGGAGATGCGCCTGGTCGG
>DASRIN010000218.1:0-9209 GCA_035649975.1 Gemmatimonadales bacterium | reverse complement strand
CTTCAACGTGTTTCTCCTGTTCTGGGCCTATTACGTAATCAAACCGATTCGCGAGGCGCTCATTCTTTCCGGCGGCGGGGCGGAGGTGAAGTCCTATGCCGCGGCAGGGCAGGCCTTGCTCTTGTTGGCGCTGGTGCCGGCATACGGTGCTCTGGCTGATCGGCTCCCCCGGCGGAGTTTGCTCAACGCGGTGACAGCTTTCTTTGCGGTGTGTCTGGTGCTGTTCTCCGCCCTGACCCGGGCCGAGGTCCCTGTGGGCGTGGTCTTCTTTCTCTGGGTGGGCATCTTCAACCTGATGATCGTGGCGCAGTTCTGGTCCTTCGCCAATGACATCTACACCAAGGAGCAGGGCGAGCGGCTCTTTGCGATTGTCGCGTTTGGTGGCTCTCTCGGCGCTGTGCTCGGTAGCGCGTTCGCGGGTCGGCTCATTCCTCTCATTGGTGTGCCCGGGATGCTCCTGGTTGCAGCGGGACTGCTCGTCGTAGCCGCCGGCATCAGCAACCTGGTGGATGCCCGGGAGCGGCTTCGTCATGAGACTCATCTTCCCCAGCACCTCACCACGGCCGAAATTCCCGCCGCTACCGGCGAATACCAGATCCAGACTGTGGACCAGGCCGAGAAGCTGACCGTCTCCATGCCCGGGGTAGCTCCGCCATCCCGGGGCGGCACCTTTCGCCTGGTCTTTCAGGACCGGTACCTGCTGTTGATTGCCCTGTTGATGCTGGTGGTCAATTGGGTGAATACGACGGGCGAATACATCCTGGGGCGGACGGTGACCCACGCAGCTGAGCAGGCGGTTACGGCCGGCAACGTGGGCGGGCTGACCGTTTCGGAATACATCGGGCAGTTCTACTCCGATTTTTTCTTTCTAGTCAACATGCTGGGACTTGCCCTCCAGCTCTTCGTGGTTTCCCGTCTGCTGAAATACTTCGGGGTGAAGGTCGGGATCGCGATCCTGCCGGTTATCGCTCTCACCGGGTATGCCATTCTTTCGGTGGTCCCGATTCTGGCGCTGGTGCGAACGGTGAAGATTGCGGAAAACGCAACCGACTACTCAATCCAGAGCACGGTCCGCAACGTCCTGTTTCTTCCCACCACCCGGGATCAGAAGTACAAGGCCAAACAGGCCATCGATTCCTTCTTTTGGCGGGCCGGCGATGTGTTCTCCGCCGGGCTGGTCTACGTCGGCACCACCGCACTCGGGTTCGGCACCAGCGGGTTTGCCCGGGTCAATCTGATCCTTGCCGGTGCGTGGCTGGTGCTCGCCCTGGCCATCGGGCGCGAATACACTCGGAAATCGCGCGCCCTGCAGGTCGCCGCCGCAGCGGGGTGAAGGGAATCCATTGGCGCTGGTGTTGGCTGGCAGGCGTGGCCGCCTGTGCGGCCTCCCCACCACCTCCAGTCACCACACCTCCCCTGCCGCCGGAGCGGGTGCTCGTTCGCCTCTACCTGATCGGCGATGCCGGCGCTCCCAATCCCCTGGGCGAGCCGGTATTGCAGGCGCTGAGCCGGGAGCTTCGATCCGGCTCGGGAGATCGCGTTGTCCTGTATTTGGGCGACAACGCCTACCCCCGAGGCCTTCCTCCAACCGATGATCCGGGCCGGAGGGACGCCGAGCGGCGTATACTGGCCCAGATCGAGGTGGTCACCAAGGCCCACGCGACCGGCTACTTCGTGCTGGGCAACCACGATTGGGAGCGATTCGGCTCCGGAGGGTGGGCTGCGGCAGGCCGGCAAGATCGCTTCATCGATTCGGTGGGTGCAGGACAGGTTACCCTCCAACCCGACGATGGCTGCCCGGGGCCGAATGTAGTTGATATCGGAGAGCGGCTGCGGCTGGTGCTGCTCGATACCCAGTGGTGGCTCCACTCCGGACCCAAGCCGAAGGGGTCGGGCTCCGGCTGTCCGGCGAAATCAGAGTCGGAGGTGGTAGACTCGCTGCGGGGTGCAATCCTGGCCGCGAAGGGCCGAATGGTGGTCGTGGCCGGCCACCACCCGCTCAAGAGCGGCGGAGTACATGGTGGGTACTTCGGATGGAAGGACCACCTGTTTCCCCTCCAGCAGGTCGTCTCCTGGCTCTGGCTGCCTCTCCCGGCCATCGGGTCGCTCTATCCGGCTGCACGTCAGAATGGTATCTCCAGTCAAGATCTTTCATCGCCGGTGTATCAACGAATGGTTCAGCAGTTGCGCCAGGCATTTGACGCAGCGCCGCCGGCCCTGTACGCTGCGGGACACGAGCACAATCTGCAGGTGATCGCGGGAGGACCCACGCACTTGGCGCTGGTGAGCGGTGGCGGTATCTACGGCCACAATGACCGGGCGGTGGCGATCGACGGAACTTTGTTCGTCCGGCAGGCAAGCGGCTTTGCTCGCCTGGACATACCGCAGCGCGGTCGGGCTCGACTGGCCGTGCTGCAGGTCGACTCCCGGGGGACCAGCCGGGAAGTCTTTTCAACCTGGGTGGAGTAAGTCATCGTGACTCTGGCTCCGCGATTCCTGGTGATGCTTCAGATGACTCTCTGGGTGCCGGTTCTCTCGGCTCAGACTTCATCTCCCCCCGGCGACACCGTTCTGGCCGCCGGCCCCCAGTACCGCGCCGGTGGACTGCACAAGTTTTTCTTTGGACGAGAGTACCGCTCCCTCTGGGCCACACCCATCAAGGTTCCGCAGCTCGATATGGGAAGGTTCGCCGGTGGCTTACGGGCCGTCTCGAAGGGTGGCGGGGAACAGACCAAGTCACTCCTGCTGGCCGGAGCGGATGGGCGGGAGTTTTTCTTCCGCTCCGTGGACAAGGACCCCTCCGCGACCCTGCCGCCCGACCTGCGAGGCACCGTGGCCGGCTCCGTGGTGCGGGACCAAACCAGCTCGGCCTTTCCCACCGCACCCCTGGCAGTAGACCGGCTCATGGACGCGGCCGGCATTCTCCACGGCACATCACGGCTCTACGTGCTCCCCCACGACCCTCGCCTGGGAGAGTTCGAGCCGGCATTTGGCGGCCTCCTGGGATTCCTCGAAGACCGAGTCGGAGGTAAGAAAGGACCACCGGCCCACTGGGGCGGCGCCTTTGAGATCATCGGCACCGACAGCCTGGTTGCACGTACAAACCGGTCGCCTGACGATCGGATCGATGCCCAGGCATTTCTGAACGCCCGGCTGTTCGATCTGCTCATTGGCGACTGGGATCGCCATTCTGATCAGTGGGTCTGGGCCCGATTCGATGACCAAGTGCCCCGGCGCTGGCAGCCGATTCCGCGCGACCGGGATCAGGCGTTTGCCAAGTACGATGGAGTCCTGCTCAATCCAGCGCGACAGACTCTCCCTATCCTGACCAACTTCAAGTCCAAGTATCCCTATCTGCCAGGGGCTACCTGGAACGGGCGCGATCTGGATCGGCGCTTCCTGGTCGAGCTGGAGTGGCCGGCCTGGAAGGCCGCAGCCGCGGAGCTGCAGTCCCGATTGACCGATAGCGTCATCCAGGCAGCGGTGGCAGCCCTTCCTCCGGAGCATCAGGCGATCCAGGGCAAGACCCTCACTGATGCACTGCGGCAGAGACGGGATCACCTCCAAGAGGCTGCCCGGGACTACTATCGCCTTCTTGCCGAACAGACCAATGTGACCGCCACGGCAGAAGCCGACCAGGCGCGCGCCACCAGAGGACCGGATGGGGAGCTCGAGCTCACCCTGAGCCGGAGCGATGCCACCGCTCCCTACTTCCGACGCCGCTTCGGATCCGAGACCAAGGAGGTGCGACTCTTTCTAGGCCCCGGAGACGACCGGGCCACGTTGAGTGGCAGCGGCTCGGGCGGTCCGATACTCCGAGTCCTGGGCGAGGAAGGACAGGATCAGCTGGCCGATTCGAGCCGCGGTGGCCCGGCCCGCTTCTACGATGACCCGGCTGGTCCCGCCCGGGTTCAGGGATCCTCCGCCAAGGTGGATCGGCGCCTCTACACGCTGCCGCCCCGGGGGGAGCACGAACTGCCCCCGCGGGACTGGGGACAGCGCTGGACCGCGATCAGCTGGGCCACCTACGGGCCCGACGTCGGCTTCTTCTTCGGGATCGGTCGCACGCTCACCACCTACGGCTTCAGGAAGCTTCCCTACTCCAACCGCCACCGGTTCCGCGGCGGTTTCGCCACCGGGCCCAAGACCTTCCGGTTCGATTACCGGGGGGACTACCGAAGGGAAAACTCCCGGAACTACCCCGAGCTGGTGGCAGGAGCCTCAGGCATCGAGGCTGTCAGCTTCCACGGCTTCGGCAACGAAATCGCTGCCCCGGGGGAGAACGAATTCTACCGGGTTACTCAGGATGCGTATGGGTTTCAGCCTTCGATGGTCTTCGGTCTCTGGGATAGCACCAGCATTCAGGTCGGAGCCTTCCTCAAGTACTCCTCCATCGACAACCGGCCGGACCGATTCCTGGCCACGCTGGGGAACATCTATGGCACTGGAAAGTTCGGCGAGGTGGGGGCAATGGCCACCTTCCGGCACGACAGCAGAAACTATCCCATGGCCGCGACCAGAGGGCTGTTCCTGGAGCTGACCGGGAGACTGTTTCCCTCGGTTTGGGACGTAGACAGCGTCTTCGGGTACCTGCAAGGCGAGGCGAGGACCTATCTCAGCGTGCCGGCCCCGATGAATCCCACCTTGGCGCTTCGGGCCGGAGGTAAGAAGATCTGGGGCCATTATCCTTTCTTCGAGGCGGCCTTCATCGGCGGAGCTTCCAGCGTGCGCCTGGGAAAAGTGAACCGCTACGCCGGCGATGCGTCCGCCTATGGCTCCGCCGAGCTGCGGTTGGAGCTGGCTCGCATCCAGCTGCTTCTGCCCAGCCGGCTGGGGGTGTTCGGATTGGCCGACGTCGGCCGGGTATTTCTCGAGGGGGAAACGTCCGACAGCTGGCACTCCGCGTTCGGCGGCGGCGTGTCGCTCTCCTACGTGGAGCGAGCCTACACCTTTTCGGTCGCAGTCGCTTCGGGTGAGGAGCGCACCGGTGTGTACGTGCAGGCGGGGTTTGGATTCTGAAGCTGCTCGGCCCCGGAACTGACGCGCGTGCCGCAGCAGCGGCCGCGGCTGCCTCTACCGTCATCATCACGATTCAGCTAGCGGGCAAGGCCACCCGCGACGCGCTTTTCCTCTCCAGCTTCGGCGTTGCGGCACTTCCTCCCATGGTCATGGTTTCCGCCGTCCTCTCCGCTGCGCTGACCGTCTACCTGGCCCGCATCATGGCCCGCAGCCGACCGGCATGGTTGGTCTCTCGTCTCTTTGTCCTCAGCGCGTTCCTGATCCTGGCCGAGTGGGCTCTGGCAGGCAGTGCGCGGCGGATCGCAGCGGTGCTGGTGTTCCTGCACTTCACCGCGTTCGGCGCTATCCTGGTCTCGGGATTCTGGGCCATCGTGAACGAGCGGTTTGACCCGCGCACCGCGCGACGGACGATCGCACAGATCACTGCCGGAGGATCGCTCGGCGGACTGCTCGGCGGGATCCTGCCGGAGCGGGTGGGGGCTGCCCTGCCCCTCACGGCCATGCTTCCGATTCTGGCGGTTCTCACCCTGCTGGCGGCCGGGTTCGTGCTGGGGGTGGAGTACGGGTCGCATCCGAGGATGCTGCTGGAACGGGAAGAATCCGAGGGTACCATTCTGGCGGCCGGCGAGGTGCTACGGAAATCCCGTTATCTGACCAGCCTGGCACTGCTGGTTGCCCTAACCTCATCGGCCGAGGGATTGCTCGACTTCGTGTTCAAGGCGCGGGCCTCGGCGGCCGCCCCTACAGGAGAGATGCTCCTCCGCTTCTTTGCCGCCTTCTACACCGCGACGGCGCTCATTGGAATCCTGATTCAGGTGACGGTGCTGCGGTCGCTGCTCGGGCGGTTGGGAATTGCCCGGAGCGCGTCGCTGCTGCCGGCGGGGGTGTCGGTTGGAGCAGTCGGCGCTCTCATCTTTCCCGGTCTCACACCGGTCCTGCTGGCCCGCGGCCTGGAAGTGGTGCTTCGCAGTTCTCCGTTCCGCGCCGCCTATGAGCTCCTGTTTACGCCGGTAGCTCCGCTGGAGAAGCGCGCCACCAAGTTGCTGGTGGACGTGGGGGCGGCCCGGGTCGGTGACTTGCTGGGGGGCGGGCTGATCCTGATCACTCTCGCGCTGACCCAAGGCGGCGCCAGCCCAATCCTTCTGACGCTGACCTGCGTCCTGTCGGGGTCGGCGCTCCTGGTGGCCCGCCGACTACACCGGGGCTATGTGTCGGCACTGGCCGGAAGTATCCATCGACAGGCCGGCGATCTCCCCGATCCCACCGAGGATGATGCCGCGGCCTGGATGCAGACTGTAGGTGGCTTCGATCTCAGTGGGATCCGGTCTCGCCTGGCTTTCTCTACCGGCTCCCCCCCGGCCGCCGAGGCTCCCACCGCCGAGCCGCCGACCACCGTACCGGACACTCCGCTGGAGGAGGCGGCTCGGGCCGGACAGGCTGACCAGGTTCGCTACATCCTGGCGACGAACCCTATCAAGGCCGAGGAGCTGGAAACAGCAATCGAGCTCTTGGCCTGGGACGCCGTCGCGCCTGCGGCCATTCGCTCGCTAGCAGCGGTCGCTCCAACAAACACTGATTTGCTGCTGCGGCATCTTCTCGATCCGGACGAAGATTTCGCTGTTCGGCGCCGGCTGGTGAACGTGCTGGCCGGCTGCCGCACTATCCCGGTGTTCCAAGGGCTGCTCCAAGCACTGGGCGACCGGCGGTTCGAGGTTCGCTACCGGGCCGGCCGCGCGCTTTCCCAGATGGCGGGCGAGATCCGCGGGCTCGAGATCGATCGGGCCCGGGTGCAGGCTGTGATCTTGAAGGAGCTCGAGGTCGAGCGCGGCGTGTGGGAGAGCCGCCAGCTCATCGATGTGGCTGAGGAAGAGACCTCGCCCATGGAGGCCGAAGTCCTGCGCGACCGGGTGAGCCGCAGCCTGGAGCACGTGTTTACCCTGCTGTCGCTGCTGCTTCCCCGGGAGACGCTTCGGCTCGCGTTTCACGCGCTGCACACGACTGATGCCTACCTGCGGGGCACCGCGCTCGAATATCTGGAGACTGTTCTGCCGGACATGGTGTGGCACCGACTGGCGCCATTGCTGGAAGGAGGCGAAGTCCCGGCAGCTCGGCACGTCGGCGCGGCGGAGGCACTTCAGGACCTTCTCGCCTCCCGCGAGTCGATCTCTATCGCCCTGGCCGAGGCTCGCCGAAGGAGTCGGCCTTAGCCCGTCCTTCCCAGCGCCCGGTCTAGCACTTCCAGAGCGAAGTCCGCGTCCTCCATCGTGATGCAGAGAGGCGGCTTGATCCGAAGCACATTGCCGTTGAGACCGCCCTTCCCCAGCAAGACTCCCATCTCCCGGGCCAGTTCCAGAACCTCGAGCGTTGCGGCGGTGGCCGGCGCCAGAGTAGCCCGGTCGGCCACTAGCTCGACCCCCAGCATCAGGCCCATGCCACGGACGTCGCCGATTAGGCTGTGACGTTCCTGCAACCGGCGGAGCCCTCGGAGAAAATGGTTCCCGACCCGCCGCGCGTTCTCCTGCAGGCCTTCTTCGTCGATCACGTCCAGTACGGCGAGCCCGGCTGCCATGGAGACCGGGTTGCCGCCGAAGGTGTTGAAGTGGGTCCGCCGGGTCAGCGCTTCCGCGATCTCGCGCCGGGTCGTCACTGCCGCCAGGGGAACACCGTTGCCGATGCCCTTGGCCATGGTAACGAGGTCCGGCACGACGCCGTAATTCTGAAAGCCCCAATAGTGCTCACCGGTGCGGCCGAAGCCGGTCTGTACCTCGTCGGCTATGCAGAGTCCACCGTGCTCACGGGCGATGGCGTATGCCTCGCGGAAATAATTCGGCGCGCCCCGGGTCACGCCCCCGACGCCCTGGATCGGTTCGGCTATGAACCCAGCGATGACGCCCGGGGTGGAGTACCGGATGAGCTCGCGAATGTCGGCTGCAGCCCGGGAGGCGGTCGCTTCCGGCGTGCCTCCCAGGTTACCAGACGGATCCGGGGAGAGCGCGTGGTGCACCGCCAGCGGGCCGGGAAGCGGATACTTCCAAGTGTGGTGCGAGGTCAGACCCAGGGAGCTGGGGGAACCACCGTGATACGCATTGCGTACCGCGATCACGTCCAGGTTGCCGGTGTAGAGCCGCGCCATGGTGACGGCAAGATCGTTGGCTTCGCTGCCGCTGTTCACGAAATAGGTGACGTCGAGGCCTTCGGGCATCTTGGACGCCAGCTTCTCGGCCAACAGCGGGAGGTTGGGATGGAGATAAATGGTCGTGGCGTGCTGGAGCGTAGCCGCCTGTTCCTGGATGCGACGCAGCACTTTCGGGTGGCAGTGGCCACAGGAAACGGTGACGATTCCAGCGAACAGATCGAGGTACCGGCGCCCGGTCTCATCGAAGACATATTGCATCTTGCCTTCGACAATCATCAGCGGGTCACGGTAGAGGGTGAACACCGCCGGGTTGACGTACTCCCGCCGAAGTCTCAGGACCTCCTCTCGTGCCGGGCCACGATAGGGGGCGGGCTTGTAGTCGAACGCCGGCATGGTGAGCGTCGGCCGCATGACCTCGGTCATGACTGATTCCATTTCACGGTGGGAGCGCTAACTGTGGAAGCCATCGGCCTTGACTTTCGGTGTTTCTTCGGTACTGTGAGGAGGTCTCGCAAATTCGCCTTCTCGAAGAGGTGCCTCTTCTAATGAAAGCGCCAGACCTGGAGCAGAAGCTCGGAATTCTCATGTCGCTGGCAGTGGACGATCGGGAAGGGCTGCCGCCCCGCCTGCAACATACCAGGGATGTCGGCGCCCTTCGACCGTTGAACATCAGGAGCCTGCGCCCCGCGCCTGGCACCCGGATGTCGCTGCTGCGCATTCTCATGACTAACGCCTGCAGCTACAACTGTCACTACTGTCCCATGCGTCGCGACCGACCCATGCCCCGCACGCTGCTCAAGCCCGAGGAGCTGGTGCGAATATTCCTAGCGGCGCACCAGCGGGGGTGGTGCCAGGGTCTGTTCATCACCACCGGCATTCCCGGGCGGCCGGTCAAAGTGATGGACGACCTGATTCAGGTGCTCGAGCTTCTGCGTGAGCGCCACTGCTTTGCGGGATACATCCATGTGAAGCTGGTTCCCGGCGGCGACAACGGACAGATAGATCGGCTTACCAGCCTCGCCAGCCGAGTCTCGCTCAACTTCGAGGCTCCCTG
>DASRIN010000217.1:0-8658 GCA_035649975.1 Gemmatimonadales bacterium | reverse complement strand
GCACAGCGGCAGCTCGGTGTAGGCATCGGTCCGGATCAGCTTGAAGCGCTTGCTCCGAACCGCACGTTGGTGCTCATCGCAGTCGTGCCAGTTGCGCTCACTGAACACGTACGCTCGTCCGCCGTAGGACTGCGGCCCGGTGAGCAGCTCCCGAAAGCTCGTGCCCTGCATCTCCTTCGGCGGATGGCCTCCGGCCAGCTCGATCAGCGTCGGGGTCAGGTCCACCAGGCTGATGAGCCCCCGTTCGTACACCGTTCCGGGCCTGACCACTGAAGGCCACGAAATGATGAGCGGCGTGCGGGTACCGCCGTCGTACAGTGTGCCCTTCTCCCGAGCGAAGGGGGCTCCGTCGTCGCTCAGGAAGAGGACAATGGTGTTCTGCCGCAGTTTTCTCCGGTCCAGCTCGGCCAACATCCGGCCGATCTCCCCGTCCATCCGCGCATTGGCATCGTAGTAGAGGGCGAGGTCGGCCCGGGTCTCAGGGGTGTCGGCCAGGTACGGAGTCAGTGCCACCCGAGCCGGCGAGTGCGGCTGGCGGACAGCCCCCTTCTCAAACGGACGGTGCTCGTGGAATCCCACCCAGAGGAAAAAGGGTCGGGTTCCAGCAGAGTCCAGAAAGTCCGGCAATGCCTCCGCAGTTTGGGGGGAGTACCAATTGAACTGCCGTTCACCGTTCGGCCCATAATGGGTCTTCAGCATGCTGCCGGTGAAGTAGCCTCGATCCTCGAGGTAGGATGGCAGGATGCGCACGCCGTCCGGCAACGGTGTATGCAGGTCCTCGGTTCTGCTGGCGTGGGCGTACTTACCGGTCAGCATGCTGATCCGGGAGGGACTGCACTGGGGGGACGTGCCGAAGGCGAGTCGGACCACCAGTCCCGACTGGGCCAGCCGGTCGATGTTTGGTGTTCGAATGAAGCGATTGCCGTACACGCCGGTGTCCCGCCAGCCGAGATCGTCCGCCACGAGCACCAGGATATTGGGCCTGGTGGCCGGACCTTGAGCCTGGGCCGGAATCCCCAGCATCAGGCTCGCTGCCAAAACACCGATTGGGTACAGCTTCATCGCATTTCTTGTTTCCTTCACGTCCGCGGCGGACTGGACACCATGACCGTCAGAGCCTAGGCTAGCGAAGGTTACTTTCGACTGGGAGAAGCGCCAATGACGCGGGGGCGCGCCCGCCACGTACCCCAGCTCCAGCCGACCCTGGACGCGATCCGCCGGATCCTCCGGGTGCTTCGCCGGTCGTCGCGCCTGAGCCAGCGGGAATACGGCGTCGGCAGCGCGCAACTCTTCGTGCTCCAGCGGCTGGCCGATTCACCGGCCAGTTCCATCAATGAGCTGGCGGAACGGACCTATACCCATCAGAGCTCAGTCTCGGTAGTAGTCCGCCGGTTAGTAGAACAGGGATTGGTCGTGCGGCGACCAGCAATGGCCGACCGCCGACGTCGTGAGCTCAAGCTGACCGCTGCCGGCAAACGGCTGGCCGAGCGCGCGCCGGCTCCTGGCCAGGTCCTTCTGATTGAGGCGCTTCGGGCCCTGTCCGGCGCTCGACTGCGCAGCCTGGAGCAACTGCTGACCAGTGTGGTGCGGGGAATGGGTGCGGCCGACGAGCATCCGGAAATGCTCTTCAGCGAGGAGACCTCCGACTCGACTCAGTCGCGGCCGAGACCGAGCGGGCGGCGGCATCGATCGCAAAAAACTTCCCGCGGCAGGCGAAAGACCCGTCCGGCCACGCCCAGCCGCTGATGATTGCTGCAGAAAGGACAGCTACCTTCAGCTGAGCGGATGATCTCCCGCTGGCCCAGCCGGACCACCCCGAAGATCAGGCCGAGCAGCACTGCGGCCGGTACCAGTACGAGGTGAACCAACGGGATTGGGAGGGCGACGACCGCCACTGCAGCTCCAATCCCGAGCGCAACCGCGGCACGCCGCAGCCGATCGCCAATGCTGAGCGTCTCCACGACCACGACAGCATGGCTGGGCGGGCAGCCGAATCCTTTGAGCGATACCTCCAGTGGGCGAGTATGTCCCACGGCACCTCCTCCCGATAGGGGCCCGGTCATTTCCGGGGGTGATCCAGCAATATATATGGTGTCCCATGCATCCTGGGTCCGGCCAGACCGGAACGCGAAAAGGGCTACCGCTGGTGGTAGCCCTGTGTGTGATCCTGAGTTGTCCTTGCAATGCGCCGCGTAGGAATCGAACCTACAACCTAGTGATTAAGAGTCACTTGCTCTGCCAATTGAGCTAGCGGCGCTGAATAGCCCCAAGGGGAGTCGAACCCCTCTCTCGACCTTGAAAGGGTCGCGTCCTAACCGATAGACGATGGGGCCCTCTCGCCTTCCATAGCGCTAACGGGATTCGAACCCGTGTTTGGGCCTTGAGAGGGCCCCGTCCTAGTCCCCTAGACGATAGCGCCGTGCAAACAGGCCCGGCAGGACTCGAACCTGCAACCCCCGGTTTTGGAGACCGGTGCTCTACCACTTGAGCTACGGACCTAGTTGTCAGTCGCCAGTTGCCGGTCCGCAGTCGCCAGAAAAACGCTGGGGACGTCGGTTCCGTTCCTGACGCCTAGCTCCCGACTCGGCCTCAACAGGGTGGCTGACGGGAATCGAACCCGCAACCTCCGGAGCCACAGTCCGGCGCTCTAACCGATTGAGCTACAACCACCACGAGCCCAGACGAACTCCCCAAAAAATGTTCGTCCCGAGCCGGGAAATATCGCCGGTAAGAGGGATGGGTCAAGGCCAAAAACGTGCAGCGAGTGCGTCCGTGTTGGCCTGTTGCCGCACCGGCTCGCCCTGAACCGACAAAACTTTCACCACTCCGCGGACCGAGTTCACCAGAAAGGGCGCCCGCTGCCTGATGTCGCTCCAGGTGGCATGCCGTTCCTCGACCTGGCCGGCCAGCTCCGTAATCCGGGCCCTTCCCACCCCCGGTAGCACACCCAGGTCGAACGCGGGTCCGCAGAGCCGGCCGTCCTCCCACCAGAGGATGCCATAGATCGCCGTTTCGGCCACGAAGCCGCCGGGGGTGAGCAGCAACGCATCGTCGGCTTCCGCCCCCCGGGCAGTGTCCAGTGCCCGGTCGAACTGGGCCCGGTCCGTCGTCTTGTGGGGATAGGGATGGTGAGCTACCCGGGAAATGATGAGCTTGACCGGGTCGGGCGGGTCCACCAGCCGCTCGTCCGCCTGCACTCCCCGCATGCCGACCTGGAGCCGGTGGACCCGGTCGGGGCCGCCTTCCGGCGGGACCAGCTCGCCCGGCAGGGGGACGCCCAGGGCCTTGCAGCTTACCGCCAGCCGCCGGATGTGCAGATACCACAGAGGGGCGGCGCCGTCGCGCACGCGAATCGTCTCGATGAGTCCCACCGCAGGACGGCGCATATCAGGTCACCGGCGCCGCGACCCGGCTTTCGGACCAGCTCTTGTACGTGGTAGCTCCCAGTATGATGGCTCCCCCGAGCAAGGCCCAGGCACCCGGAGTTTCCCGCTGCACCACCCAGGCCCATACTGGGTTGAGCACCGGCTCGAGCAAAAGGATAACGGAGGCCTCCAGCGCCGGGATGTGCCGGATGGCACTGGTCACGAAGATGTATGCCAGCGCGATCTGAAACACACCGAGGTAGACGATGATGGCCCAGTCGGACAGCGAGTGGAATCCCACGGGCAGCGCCATGGGGAGCGCGGCGAGGAACGCGATGAGGTTACCCAGCACGACCGCGAGAGCCGGCGAGCCGCGCTCGGGGTGAGAGCTCAGCCAACGGAGGCCCCCTACCGCTAGGGCCCAACACAAACCGCTTCCCAGGGCGAGCAGGTTGCCTCGTTCCGGATCAGGCGCCGTGGCCGCCGGCTGATCAACCCCTACAAAGAACAGTGCCAGACCGGCGCCCACCGCCAACATGAATTTCAGGTCTTGGCGTCGGACCGGCTCCTTCAGCAGCCAGGGTGAGAGTACCAGCAGATAGAGTGGTGCCGTGGACTGCAGAAAGATGGTGTTGGCCGCGGTCGTGAGTCGGTTAGCCAGGACAAACAGCGTGAGGCAGGCCGCGTAGCCCACTCCGACCAAGAGCGTAGGCCCGAGGGTGGCCCTCGATGCCCGGAGCGCCGTACCGCGCCCAGCGGCTGCGGTCATCAGCCACAGGGCCAGCGCCGCCACGCCGGAGCGAAAGCTGGCGATCTGCCAACCGTCGAATTGGGCGGCTTTGATCGCTGCCCCGCCGGTGGAGAACAGCAGCGCCGCGGCTAGCAGTTGGAGTCGGGCGGTTGTCTTGGATGTCATGCAGGGGAAGATGGCTTCCTGTCCTCATCCGGGACAGCGCTCCGAAAGCGGGGCCGCTCGAAGTCACTGAGGTCGAGCCAGCTCCAGGGGATGGCCCTGGTGCGGTAGCGTCCGGGAAGGCCAAGAGCCTTGAGAGTCGGCAGCTGGGCAACCATGGCCGAGAGTTTGGCCAGGAAACCCAGTTCTCCGATGACGAACTCATCGACGACATAGTCATTGCCGTCGGGGCGCACCCGGACCTCTTCGATGCACCCGACGGGCCGGCCCGCCGCGGTTCGAACCACGCGACCCAACAGCTGCTCTAGTGGTACCTCTCGTATGGTCATGATCCCGATCCCGGTATCCGGCCGATGATGCGGTCTCTGACCCAATGCTCCCACGGCATAGCATCGGCCGCGTCGATGTCCACCTTCACGTCCACTCCGATCTTCATGACCTTGGACCAGGGAATCCGGAGCGGCTCTGGCTTGCCTGGCCCCCAATTCCGGGTGAGCCGCCGGGCCCAGCGTTCGAGCCTCGGATGCAGGCGCCGGGCAAATAGATGCCCTCCGGTGAGGACGGCGCTGATGCGAGGCGCTGCGCCGTTCCGCAACTCAAGCATGATGCCGTCCACCTTCCCCACCCCGAGGCCGGTCTTATCCACCAGCTGTTGATCCAGGATCTGGCGCCCGACTTCCATTCAGCCTCCCATCAGCTGCAGCGGAATCGCCACCAGGGCAATGATCGACGCCAGGAGGCTGATGGCGATCACGGCCAGGTTGCCGATCCAGTGGTTGCCATACTCACCGACATAGTCGCGGTCGTTCATCAGGATCAGAAAGGGAAACGTGACGATGGGGAGCGTGAGTGAAGTCAGGGCCATAGAAAAAAGGGTGAGCTTGAGGGGGTCGATCCCGGCCACCATCAGCAGGGAGGTCAGCGCGATCATCACTGTGTACACCAGACTGAAGCGCGCGGCGTCCCTCGGCCTGACGTCCTCCCCCCAATTCCAGCCCAGACCTTGAGCAAACGAGTAGGCCGTGGCCAGCGAGATCTCGAGAGCGGCGCCGAGACAACTGACCAACAGGGTAGCTGCAAAGAGGTAAAATCCCCAGCGCCCCAGCGGACTAGTGAGAAGCAGTGCCACCTGTTCATAGCGCTCCGGCTCGATGCCGTGCGGATGAAAGACCATGGCGGCCACCACCAGCACCGCTATGGCGAGGATAGCGCCAAAGCTCATCCCCACGGTTGCCACCGCGCGATTGACCCCGATCTCGTCCTCGTCCCAGTGGTCCTCGATGGCACCGGCTGAATAGAAATAGAAGAGATAGGGGCTGATCGCCGCGCCGAGGATGCTGACGGCGGTGAACCAGTAGTGCACTGGCCGTTCTGTCGGCAGACTGGGCCAAGCTCCTCGCACCATGGCGTTCAACGGCGGATCGAGCATCACGGCGCCGACCAGGAAGGCAACTGCGACCATCCCCAGCAGGGAAACGCCGTTCTCGATCAGGCTGAAGCTTCCCTTCCAGAGCAGGAGCCAGGTGAGGAAGCCCACCGGTACGGCCCACCAGCGGAAGCTGATCCCGGTGACCAGCTGCAGTGCCAGACTCATTCCGCCGATCTCTGCCGCCAGCACCAGCAGATTTATCACCCCATCACTCACCAACGTGAGCAGGAAGATGCGGGGACCAAAGCGCTCCCGGAGCGCGTCCTTGATCGTATGCCGACTGACGGCAGCGAGCCGTCCCGACATCTCGACTAGGAAGATCACGCAGATGGTCCCCAGCACCACGGCCCAGATCAACCTGAAGCCAAAGGCTGCCCCCGCCTGGGCGGTTGTTGCAATGGCACCGACCTCGAGAAACCCCCCGATGCTGGTAAAGATGCCGAGCGCGATCTTGAGCAGCTTGCTCATGGGGTAACCCCCACCGAATCGGCAGGTTGACCCAGAGCCAAGGCGAGACCACGCAGCGAGCTCTGGAGACTGTCGCGTAGCTCAGGAGCGATGGCATTCCACTCCGACCGCTGCGCCAGCCGCCGGCGGCTTTCGAGTGCGGCATCGAGCACCTGGCGGCCATAGAGTTGGGGAACGGTGCCGACTGCGAGCGCGTCTGCGGTCATGCGAGCGGTGGCCACCCAGGACCGGAGGTCGTGTGCAGCCAGCTCGGCTTTCTGCTCCGGCGAAACGCAGCTCAGTACCAGCACGAGAGCTATCGCTGAGATCGGGGAACTCATCGGGAGCGGCATCCTCCGCCGCGGTTCCGCTTCGCTCAGAACGACGGCTCCGGCCTCGGCACCAGCTCTTCCGCTCCCGTTCTTCCGGCCGGCTCCCTTAACCAGGATCCAACGATGGCCAGGGCGGCGATCAGGTAGGCCAGTCCCGCCGGCACCCACATGATCAAGCCGGCCAACTGTTGGTCCTCGAGGGGAGTGAGTCCCCAGGCGGCGGCGCCCGATGCGTTCAGAGGATACCAGACGCGAGACGAGAAGGTGAGCAGGGCGCCGAGGATTGTGGTGTGCAGCGCGGTGGTGAAGAGGTACACTACCGCGCCGGGCCGGGCCCGCCGGCCTTGACCGCTTCGCAACGCCGTCCACCAGAAGAGCAGCCCGGTTTCCAGGAAGCTCAGGTGCTGCAGGCTGTGTATCGAGTCGCTGTGCAGAGTGGCCTGGAAGAGCGGTGGAGCGTGCCAGATCCAGATCGCCACTGCGTGGAGGATCCATGCGACGAGCGGCAAGGTCAGGACGCGCCAGGTATTACGGGCTGGGGGAAGCGCCGCCCACTCGCCGGCCAGGTGTCGCCACCGGATCGGGAGCGCCCAGACGGACGGCACCAGGGGTCGGCCCAAGACGAGCAGCGGGGCCGCTACGGCCATCAGCAGCTCGTGCTGCGCCATGTGGGCCGAGAAGAGCGTTTGGCCCCAATGGTGGAGCGGCGAGATCAGGGCAATGGCGAGTACGATCCAGCCCCCGCCGAAGGCCGCCGCTTCCCCGCCGTGGATGCCGCGACCCCTGCCCGCGCTCCGCCACAAACGGAGCAACCCACCGAAGTACAGCCAGCCAGTCAGGGCCAGGGCGCCTATGACTGCCGGCTCGAACGACCACCCACTCACGGCATGCACCTTCACTCCTTCACTGACATGGGTCGAGCACAAAGCTTGGAATCCACTGCGCCACGATCACCAGTAGGAACATCGCGCTTACCAGGAGTCCGGTGCCGGCCATGAACCGGCTACGGGCCAGCGGATCACCCGCATCGCCGGGCCAGTTCGTGCCGACGGTGTTCCAGGAGCGCCAGGCGGTCAGAAAACCGACCAGTGCCAGGAGCAGGCAGGCCAGCTGGGTCAGGTGGATCGGCAACAGGTTGTGTGAGGAGCAGGCCGGGGGCACCAAAGCGTAGGCTACCTCGAGGTTTATCAGGAACCCGACCGGTGCGAGAAGCAGTCCAGCCCACAGCCCCCGAAGATGCCGCGCATCGGAAACGTCGGTCCGAGGATCTACGGTCATGTAAGAGTCGCCCCACTACATGAAATAGGGAGACAGGAACACCACAACGTAGAGCGGAATCCAGACGCCGCTCATGAAATACCAGTAGAGCGCGTTGTCACTGGCCCCAGCCAAGTCCCGGTCCTCGATCGGCCCCTTGAACAGGAGCACGGTGAAGGCGATCGTCTCCGCCGTCTCCAGCAGCAGTAGGGTGCCATGCGCGGTCAGCGTAGCCCACGCGACCGAGCCGTATGCGTTGCTATCCCACCGGACGTTGAGTGACTGAAACTCGAACCAGCGCAGCACGGTCATGATGACCGCCAGCACCGAGCAGATCAGGAACGCCAGGCGAACGCCGCGGATGTCCATTCGGGTGGATGCGCGATCCGCCCACCGCATGGGGATATTGCTCAGCAGCATGAGCGCGGCCTGGAGAGTGGGCACAACCAGGGCCGGCCGAAACACGTGCTCGGGTGGCCAGGTGGAGAAGTTGCGTCGGAGATAGAAGTAGCTGGCCACGCAGATGAAAAGAGTGCTGCCCTCGATCACGATGAAGCCCAGCGTGCCCCACCACATTAGGCTGCGGTGGCCGAACACCGTGCGCGGGAGCGTGGCCACGTCGGCCACGATGCGGGTGGGCCTCATCCGGTCTGCTCCACCATCCGCTGCTCCCGATGATCCCGGCCATGAGGCCATCCCCAGCCGAGAAGCGTGAGGAGCAGCAGCGGGGTTCCGATCACGGCTCCCCAGGGCGTGAAGATCAGAGTGACGAACAGGATGGTCGTGGCCACCGCCGCGAGGAGCGGCCAGATGCTTGGTGGTGGATGCCGATGCAGGCTATCGGGCCGGGCGTCGAGCAGGGTCGTCACCAGGACGTCGCGCACGTCGGTCCGGAGCCCGCTCACCGCCGCCAGC
>DASRIN010000216.1:0-7273 GCA_035649975.1 Gemmatimonadales bacterium | reverse complement strand
TGGGCGCACCGTTCTGGCATGACGCGCTGGAAACGATGTTCGGGGTCAAGAATCGGGTTCGGGCCGAAGCCAAGAAGGTCGAAGCGACAACCCCGCCGTTCATGGTTGAACGGGTAGCCGGGCCATACGCCGAAGCAGTTGTCGCTGGACCGGCGGAGGAGAAGGTCCCTAGCTAAGCGGACTCGGCGCTACGGCCCCCACCGTGCCGGATGACCTCGGACGTCCACATGCACGAACGGCCCGTGCGTCGCATTGGCCTGGTAGAGTCCGAGCCCACCCTCGAACGGCTGATACCAGCTCCTCTGTGACAGACTCTCGAGGACCGAGGCCAGTGCCCGCGCGTCATCCAGGGTGACCAGGCCGTCGCCGTCGAGATCGTCCATCTTCCCGTCGCGATCCTCGTCCACGTAGATGTCGGCCCGTCGCCGTAGACGTGCCGGCTGTAGCGGGTCTCGTTGCCGATCGATCGATTATAGAACGGCGTCCGATAGCCACTCAGAATCCGGAACGTGCTGACGGGAAGGCCGGCGCTCCGCACCTCCTCCAGCAGCATCTCCAACTTGAGCAGGAGCCTTTCCCGAAGTACCAGGTAGGTGGGGAATCCGCGGTTCTGCTTGGAAAGGAACTGTCCGATGGTGAAGTGAGGGGCCACCAGCGCCCCGCGGTTGGCTTCGGTGACCTCCACAAAGCCGTTGGGGCGAGCGTAGCCCGGATCTCCTCGGAGAGGTCGAGACTCGTACCGGCCTACCAGGAAGCCGCTGATGGTTGCCGCCGAGGGCATGGGGACCATGACGAAGCCATTGAGGGTGACGGTCTCGCCCGAGCTCGAGTCCCGCACCCACAGTGGATACAATCCCTTCTGCTCCGGGGCGGTCCAGCGCCACCGGTTGGTTCCCAACCGCACCAGTCGCCCACCGCCGGCATCGGCCGTGTAGCTCGCCGTCGAGTCGGCGAACACCACCTCGATGGGGACCTGGTCCCCCGGCATGACGAACATCCCCAATACCGGGAAGGGGCTGACCTCTTCCTTGAACTTGACGGCGAAGGAAACTCGTCCAGGTAGGGCCTTCCGCACGGATGGCTTTGGTACCAAGGCACTGTCGGGTGCGGCGCTCACGGCATCGTGCTGATCCTCAGTGGCGCCGCGCTGGCGATAGTGACTTATCGTGAGTGCGATCGATCCCAGCAGCGCTGCCGCGAGTGCCACCCTCATCTCACCCCCCAGCCAGCTCCTCGAGCTGCTCGCATTCCGATCGCTCGAGCAAGGCCGGCTTTCCCATGGGATGGATCGCGCGGCTGTCCTTGCCGTACGGATCGTTCCGGAAATGCAGGAGGCCGTCCCGCATGAACGCCGTGAGATAGACCAGGTAGACCGGGACCGGCTGCTTCAGATCGACGGTGATCGGGGCCGCGGTTTCAGCCGACTTCGGCGGCTCGATTGCCTCTCGGATCTTTTTCTCATTCCAGTCGCCTTGCCGCGCCAGGACATAACCGGCCAGCTTGACCGGGTCTTCCACTCGAACACACCCATGACTCAGGGTGCGCTCGGCACGGTCGAAGAGGTGGTCGGCCGGGGTGTCGTGGAGATAGACCGAAAATTGGTTGGGAAACATGAACTTCACGTTGCCGAGCGCGTTCCCGATACCGGACCTCTGCCGAACTCGGAAGTGGATCTCGTTGGTGTCCAGGTCAGACCAGTCGATCGCTGACGGGTCGGTAATCACCTCGTTGCGCGCGGTATCCACCACCTCGTAGCCGTGCTTCGCCAGATAATAGATGTCCTCCTGCACCTTGGGGATGACCTCAT
Source organism: Gemmatimonadales bacterium (assembly GCA_035649975.1). Taxonomy (GTDB): domain Bacteria; phylum Gemmatimonadota; class Gemmatimonadetes; order Gemmatimonadales; family GWC2-71-9; genus CAVVWJ01. The sequence goes on along the minus strand of DASRIN010000216.1, from coordinate 5,466 downwards.
CTACCAGGATGCGCCGGGGCATGTCCCACTGCGGCCGAAAGACGAGGTAGGTCATCGAATCGGCAAAGACCGGAGTCGCGTTGCCGTACTCGTCGCCCACGATCACTCGCATGGTCAGGGCTTCCTTGCCGTCGTCATAGGCGTAGAGGCGGTAGTCTGGGATGTTGACCAGGATGTAACGTTTTCCGAAATCGCTCGGCAGCCAGCGATAACGCTCCAGGTTCAACTCGATTTGGCGAATCCGAGACTCGGCCGGCACGTTGAGCGCCGCCAGTGTCGCCGGGCCCGCCGCGCTGTCTACCCGGATGCCGTGCCGCTCCTGAAAGCGTGCCACCGCGGCCGCCACCTTGTCGTTGTACACCGGCTTTCCCCCCGCACGCCCCAGATCACCGCCCACTTCCAGCCGCTTCCGAAGCGCCCGGACTGCGGCTCCTTCGCTCCCGCGGTCCAGCTTCTTGCCCGGAACCTGCGGCCAACCACCGTCCGCCTGGATCTCGCGATACTCCTTCAAGGCTTCGACCATTTCCTTGTACTCGCGCTGTCGCGGCCGGAGCGGCTCTATCATGTCATCGAAATCCCCAGAGCGAAGCGAGGCCCGGAGCAGGCTGTCGATCGACGCTCGCCGGGCCCGAATGTACCACCCATTGTCCACTGCCTGAGGGTCGAGCCGGCCGGCGAGAAGATCGGCCCCGTAGTCGAGGAATCGTTGGGTCAGGCGGAGATCGATGGCGGCCACAGCCCGGAAGGCGGAATCCGGCTCCTGATCCAGCTGGGTCAGCTCGGCCCGAAGCCCGGTGAGATCGTAGTCTGCGGCACGCAGTCCCTCGCGTTCCGCATGGCACAGCGTCTCGATCAAGTCGTGGGCCTGCGAGTTCAATTTTCGGCCGGCAGTCCAGAGCGACCGGTACTCGCGGTCGCGATATACCTGCTGAACCAACCTCCACTGGGTGCTCCGGAGGGAGCGCGGCGCGGCCGAGTTGGTCACGATCGCCCGGATGGCCTTCGTGGAGGGATCGCTATGGCCACAGCCGTTGGCGCCCAGGAGCAGAGCGACACAGACACTGGCAAGCAGGTGGGCTCGGTTCATGACTCTCCGCCATACATAAGGAAGAGGGCGCCTTGCGCCCTCGATCGGTTCAGCAAACGCCTGAATGGTAGGAATTTAGAGGAAAGGGCTCAGTGGCCTCGCTCACTGGCCGGCGGTATCGGCCGGTGACGCGGTTGAGCCACACTGCGGGTTTACTTCGGGTGACTGACTGGTGACTGGTGACTGGCGACTACCGACTAGCGACTAGCGACTGCTCCAGCACCTCACGCACCTTGCGGGCAAGCTCCCGCGGGGCGAACGGCTTCTGCAGGAAGGGACGACCAGCATCGAGCAGGCCCCGCCTGACCACATCGTTGTCCGCAAAGCCCGAGGTGTAGAGCACCGGCAGCGAGGGATAGCGGTCGGCCAGAATCAAGCCCAGATCGCCACCGCTGGTCCCGGGCATCACCACGTCGGTAAGGACGATGTCCACCAGCTGCTGCTCCAGAATCAGGAGTGCCTCTTCCGCGCTGGCGGCCTCGACACAGCGGTATCCCAGACCGGTCAGGCTGCGCACCATGAGCGACCGCACCACGCGTTCGTCCTCCACCACGAGCACAGTCTCCCGGCCCCGCTCCGCCGGCCTGGGTGCGGGAAGCTCAGACACCTGCTCCGTCTCCTGGACCAGCACCGGCCAATAGACTCGCACGACGGTGCCCCGGCCTACCTCGGAGTCGACCCAGACGAAGCCCCCGCTCTGTTTTACCGATCCGTACACGACTGCGAGGCCGAGCCCGGTACCTCTGCCGGCCGGCTTGGTCGTGAAGAAAGGCTCCCAGATGTGCTGCAGCGTCTCTGGATCCATTCCATGCCCCGTGTCAGTCACCGCGAGCATGGCGTACTGTCCGGTCGGCGGAGCCTCCGGCTGCTGCTGCCACGCCGGATTGTCCGACTCCAGAACCACCCCGGCTGTTTCGACCGTGACCTGGCCGCCGCGCGGCATGGCATCGCGGCTGTTGAGGACCAGGTTCATCAGGATTTGCTCCAGCCGGCCGGGATCAGCGTGAATGAACCCCACGTCCGGTGCCAGCTGCAGTTTCAGCCCGATATTCTCGCCCAGCACGGGCCGCAGCATTCCTGCCGCATAGCGGACAGTGGCATTGAGATCCAGCTTGCGCGGTTGGATCAGCTCCCGCCGGGCAAAGGCCAGGAGTTGGCGGGTGAGATCGGCCGACCTTTCGGCCGCATCATTGATCTGCCGGACGTCCTCCAGTCGGGGATCGTCGGCCGCCATGCTTTGTCCCAATAGATCGCTGAAGCCCAGAATCGCCACCAGCATGTTATTGAGGTCATGGGCTATTCCGCCCGCCAGGCGGCCGATCGCCTCCAGCCGCATGACCTCCTGCATCCGCTCCTCGGTCCGCTTCCGTTCCGTCATGTCCAGCAAGATGCCCCGCATCCGCAGAGGTTTTTCGGTATTGGGGCTGTAGCTTCCCCGGCCGGTGACGGCGAGCCAGTGAACGCTGCCGTCGGGCCAGATGACCCGGTATTCAGTCGTGAAGGACTGCTGCTCGTGGAGCGCATGTTCCAGCAGCGCCTCTGCGGCGGTCAGGTCGTCAGGATGAATCGCCGCGGTCCAGGCGCGATAGGTTACCGGAGCGTCGGAGGGAATGCCTAAGAGAGCCTTGGCTCGCCGATCCAGGTGTAGTTCGCCGCTGAGGAGATTGTGATCCCAGATGCCGAGGCCAGCAGCCTCGTTGGCCAGATCGAGCGCCTCCTTGCTTCGGCCCAGCTCTTCCTCGACCCGTTTGGTCTCGGTCAGATCTCGCACTCTCTGGGAGAACCCGATGACCGCACCCTCCCGGTTCAGCACACTCGCCATGGAGACCAGGGCGGGAAATCGGGTCCCATCCTTTCGGACGATCCAACGCTCGGCGCTGGACCTTCCGCGCTCCCTTGCCTCCCTCAACTCCCGTTCCGGAATCCCATCGGCCTGGTCCTCGGGTGTGCGCAGGTCGGCGACGGGAAGGCCGATGAACTCACTCTTTTCATAGCCCAGCAGGCGCTGGATGGCCGCGTTCCAGCTCAGACACCGCCCCGACTGGTCCAACATGAAGCTGGCATAGTTTACGGCCTGGTCCTCGGGCGTGCGGAGGTCATTCCAGCGGTTGGCATATTCGGAGTCCGGTCGAGCGTCGGCTTGGGGTGGTCTCCGCCGGCGGGTCGCTATCAGGAAGCCGATTCCGATAGCGGTCAGAAAGGAGAGGGCGACCTCCAGACCTACGCTCTGGATAGCCATGGTCGTACGCCGGTTGAGGGCGGACTCCCGCCCCGGCCACTGGTCGAGGGAGTAACGAGGGAAGAAATCGAACCTGCGGGTATGCGAATCACGGGCACATATTCCCGCCCCACGCGGCGGGCGTTGCAGTTACCCGGACATCAATACGGTCTGGTCCTGCATGCGGCCGGGGACCGCAGCTGTGTCTCCTTCAGCGTTCGCCAGGCAGGGCTCGCGCGACGATCAGGGTGATGTTGTCGGTCCCACCCCCAGCGAGGGCTTCCTTCAGCAGATCCTCGCAAACCTGACGCGACGATTTCATGGTGCGAAGCCGCTCGCGGATTCGTTCATCCGAGACGTGCCGGGTGAGCCCATCGCTGCAGAGCAGCGCCACGTTGCCCCACTTGGCCTCACGCCGGGTGACTACCGGCTCGGTGTTGCGTCCACCGATCGCGCTGGAGAGCGTGTGCGCCAGTCGGGTTTTCTGGGCCTCCTCCGGCTTCATGACGCCGAGATCGACCAATTCCTGAGCCATCGTCTGGTCCCGGGTGATCTGCGACAGCTCACCCTGCTCCAGGACGTAGCAGCGGCTGTCCCCGACCTGGAGCAGATAAGCGCAGGGCCAGACGCCCAGATAGAGCGTGAGTGTGCTGGCCATCCCCCGGTACTCCGGGTCGCTCTCTCCCCGACGCACCAGTTCCCCATGGCACCCGAGTGCCGCCTCCCGCAGTGCCTCGAAGAACTCCTCATCATCCTCAGCGTTAGCGGCATAGTAGCAGCGCATGCTGCGCTGGACGTACTGGGTTGCCGCCTCGACTGCCAGCCGGCTGGCCTCTTCGCCCTTCGCGCCGCCCCCGACACCGTCGGCCACCATCATAAGGAAGGCGAGTCGCTCGCCCTGCGCCGTGACGCTGTCGATGGTGGGCAGGCTGCTCTGCCGGATCACCATCTGCCGCTTCAGGGAACAGACCAGAAAGTGGTCCTGGTTCTCCTTCCGGACCTTTCCCGGATGAGTGACACCGTAGACGTCGATCTCCTCGTCGTACGGCTTGCGCTTGGGCCCTGCGATGGTGGGGGCGGTCATGATGACTCCCGAATCTGCGTTAGTGATCTCGATCACGCCAGCCGTTGCGCCTTACCCCCTCCCCCATTTTCAGAGCTACATTCCTGATACCATGACTTCCTCGCTCGCCACCGGTCTCCTCCTGGCCGGCGACATCGGCGGGACCAAGACCGATCTCGCGGTGTACTCTGCCGAGCGGGGACCGCGCGCCCCGCTGGCGCAGTGCCAGTTCCCCAGCGCCAAATACGCTTCCCTCGCGGGGATGGTCCGCGAGTTCCTCACCGGCACGGACCTCACCGTTGAGGCCGCCTCCTTCGCCGTTGCCGGACCGGTTATCCGGGGCTCGGCTCGAGTCACCAACTTGTCCTGGAACCTCGACGAAGCCGAGCTCGCGGCCGAGCTGGATCTGGAGTCGGTCGGCCTGCTCAACGACCTCGAGGCGGTCGGTCAGGCGGTACCCAGACTGAATTCGTCGGAGCTTCACGGTCTCAACCCCGGCGAGCCGGTAACCGGTGGCGCCATTGCGGTGATGGGCCCGGGGACCGGCCTGGGCGAGGCTTTCCTTATATGGAACGGCGACCGCTACCGGGCGTTCCCCTCCGAGGGGGGTCACGCGAGCTTCGCTCCCCGGAATGAGCTGGAGGCCGGGCTCCTGGCCTACCTGAAGCGAAAGTTCGATCATGTCAGTGTGGAGCGAGTCTGCTCCGGGCCCGGTCTCCTCAACATCTACCAGTTTCTGCGGGACTCGAGCCACGCACCCGAGTCGCCGGATATGAAGCGCGCGCTCGTCGCCGCCGAGTACGCCCCCCCGCTCATCAGCGCAGCGGCGCTGCGACCCGATCCCGACCCGCTGAGCCACGCCGCCCTCCAGCTCTTCGTCTCCCTCCTCGGCTCCGAGGCGGGAAACCTCGCCCTCAAGGTGCTGAGCCTGGGTGGCGTCTATTTGGCAGGCGGGATTCCTCCCCGGATCCTCCCTGCGCTCCGGGAGGGGCATTTTCTTCACGCGTTCACGGCGAAGGGCCGGATGGCCGAGCTGCTCCGGCGAATGCCGGTCTCCGTAGTGGCGCTCGAAGCGGCCCTCCTCGGCGCCGCGCTGCG
>DASRIN010000215.1:0-2577 GCA_035649975.1 Gemmatimonadales bacterium | reverse complement strand
TGACGCTCGACACTGAGACCCTGGCGACAGGTCTGCTCGTTGCCGCCACCGGTGCCTGCCTCCTCGGAGCCGTTCTGCTCTGGCGATCCTATCGTCGCGAGCCTCGCGCCTGGCGGGCCGACGACAGCAGCCACTATGAGCGCCGATTCAATCCTCGCCCCAGCGCGTGACTGGTGCGGGACCGGGGGTGGGAAGTGAGATCGTGAATCGTCGAGAGTTCCTCGAGCTGGTGGGCCTCGGTAGCTTGAGCGCTATCGTACCGCCTCTCCTGAACGACCCCCTGCTCGAGCGGATCGGCCTTCAGCTGCACACGGTGCGCACGCTCATGGAGACGAGCGTCGCGCTCACGCTGGAGATGGTGGCAAAGATCGGCTACCGGGAAGTCGAGTTCGCCGGCTATTTCGGTGCCCGCCCCGCGCAGCTGCGGAGCTGGCTGGACGGCCTGGGTCTCAGCGCACCTTCCGCCCACGTATCGGTGCTGGACGGCAACCTGGATCAGCTGTTCGATACCGCCGCCGAGCTGGGACATCGCTACCTGGTCCAGGCGTCGCTGCCACTGGAGACGCAGCAGTCAGCCGATCGTTTCCGCCGAGCAGCGGCCGCGCTCAATCGCGCGGGGGAGCTAGCCCGGCAGCGCAATCTGCAGGTGGCCTATCACAACCATGATTTCGAGTTTTCCCGCCGGGACGACGCAGTACCCTACGACATCCTGTTGCAGGAGACCGACCCGGATCTAGTCACCATGGAGCTGGATCTCTACTGGATGACGAAGGGGGAGCGCGACCCGCTGGCCTACTTCCACCACCACCCCGGCCGGTTTCGCCTTTGCCATCTCAACGACATGGACCAGCGAGGCGGGATGACCGAGGTCGGTCGCGGCAGAATCGACTTCTCGACAATCCTCAATCAGCAGAAGAAGGCCGGACTCAGCCACTTCTTCGTCGAGCACGACCATCCTCCTGATCCGATTGCGTCGGTCCGGGCCAGCTTCAATTACTTGCACCAGCAGCGGAGGCCCGAATGAAGCGCCCCTACCCGACGGGCCGCCCCTAGGATGGCGGCGCCAAATGGCCGCGCGCGGCCTCCAGCGCGGCGTCAATGTCAGGATACACGTTGATTTCACCGATCTCGCTCAACAGCTCCGAGCGGCGGAGCGCGAGCAGCGGCTGCTCATTGATGTCTGAGATCAAGACCTTGGTGCCGTCCCGGCGGGTTCGCCGGATCAGGTCCGTCAGGGCATGCATGGCGGTGGAATCGATCGCGGGCACGTTGCGCATCCGCACGATCAGCACTTTGGGCTTCTTCGAGACCTGGGAGAGAGTGTCCTTGAATTTCTCCGCGGCCCCAAAGAAGAATGGGCCATTGATCTCGTACACCTCGACACCCCTGGGTACCTCACGCCGGTAAATCGCGCCGGAGTGATCAGGGCTGGACCTGGTATCCTGAAACTCCTGCGACACCAGGGTCACGTTGGTCACCTCGGCCATGCGTTTAATGAAAAGGAAGGATGCCAGCACCATCCCCACGCCGATACCGGTGGTGAGATCCACCAGCACTGTAAGGAGGAAAGTCGACAGCATGACCAGCGCGTCGCTCTTCGGCGCGCTCAGCTCGCTCCGGAATACCTGCCACTCGGCCATTTTGAAGGCCACCCACAAGACGATGGCCGCGAGAGTGGCGAGCGGGATCAGGCCGGCCAACCGTCCAAGGAAGAGCGTGATCAGGAGCAGGGTGAGCGCGTGAATCATCCCCGCCACCGGAGTCCTCCCGCCACTCTTCACGTTGGTGGCGGTGCGGGCGATGGCGCCTGTCGCCGGGATCCCCCCGAAGAGCGGCGTCACCACGTTGGCTACTCCCTGAGCCACCAGCTCCATGTTGGAGCGGTGCCGCCCACCGATCATCCCGTCCGCAACCACGGCTGATAACAGCGACTCCACCGCCCCGAGAGCGGCGATGGCGAGGGCGGGCCCGACCAGGTCCCGGGTCTGGGCCAGCGAGATGCTGGGCAGGGACAGGTGGGGAAAGCCGGCATCGATCCGGCCGAACCGGGTGCCGATGGTCTCGACCGGGAGATCCAGCAACTGCACCAGAACGGTAGTGACGATCAGCGCCACGAAAGGCGCCGGAATCGTGTGGCTCAGCCGGGGCCAGAGCCACATCAGAAGCAGGGTTCCGGCGGAGATGCCCACCGCTGCCGGGTTCACCGAATCCAGGTGGCTGAGGTAGATGCCCAGCCGCTCGATCAGTTCCGGTGGGGCGCTGGTGAGCCGCAGGCCGAGAACGTCGCGCAGCTGCTGCACGATCAGGATCACCGCGATTCCAGCGGTAAAGCCAGTCACCACCGGAAAGGGGATAAATTTGATCGCGGCGCCCAGCCGCCCCAGACCGAACCCGATCAGCAGCAGTCCCGCCATCATCGTGGCGATGATCAGCCCGTCCACCCCGTGCTGCTGCACGATGCCATACACCAGGACCACGAAGGCCCCGGTCGGCCCGCCGATCTGGACCCGCGACCCTCCCAGGGCGGAGATGAGGAAACCGGCGATGATTCCGGTGTAGAGCCCGCGGTCGGGAGTC
>DASRIN010000214.1:0-4476 GCA_035649975.1 Gemmatimonadales bacterium | reverse complement strand
ACTCGGTGAGTCAGGTGATCGAGCTGACCCCGGACCAGATCGAGCCGGCTCCGAGCTTCGGCACCCGGGCACGAGCCGAGCACCTGCGGGGACTGGGGCGATTGGGGAACCGCTTCGTGCTGTTGCTGGCGCTGAGCCGCGTGCTGGAAGACAACGAGCTGTTGCCCAGCTCCGCCGAGACCACGAAGGATGAATCGAGCTGACGTGCCCGGCCCGGATATTCGCCCCATCACCAACCGAGAATTCCGTTCATTCCAGCGGCTCATCCACCAGGAAGCCGGCATCAATCTGGTCGAGGGGAAGCAGGCGCTCGTGACCGGTCGCCTCGGACCTCGGATGCGCGCTCTGGGCCTCCGGACCTTCGGAGAGTACCACGAGCGGGTGCTGAGTGATCCCGGAGGTGAGTTGGTGAGAATGCTCGACGCCATCTGCACCAACGAAACCGAATTCTTCCGCGAGCCCACCCACTTCGAGCTGCTCGAGCGCGCCATCAGCCTGGAGTGGGAGGAGTCTGCCGCCGCCAGACGCCGCCCGAAGCTGATCCGCGCCTGGAGCGCCGCCTGCTCCAGCGGGGAGGAGCCCTACACCATCGCCATGGTCCTGCTGGGTCGCTTCCCGGCAGCTGCCGGCTGGACAGTGCAGGTCATCGGTACCGATCTCTCCACCAAGGTCCTGGACCGGGCCCAGAAGGCCATCTGGCCGGTGAGGAAGGCGGAGGCGATTCCGGCCCGCTACCGGCAAGCTTTCATGCTCAAGGGCACCGGTCCGCAGCAAGGCCTCATGAAAGCGGGACCGGCCCTGCGCGAGATTGTTTCCTTTCACCGGGTGAACCTCGCCCAGGAGCCCTATCCGGCGCTGGGAGAGTTCGACCTGATCTTCTGCCGCAATGTGCTCATCTACTTCGACACCGAAGGCCGAGCCAAGGCGGTGGGCCGGCTCCTGCGTCACCTGAAGCCGACGGGCTACCTCTTCCTGGGGCACTCCGAGGGGCTCACCGGGGCGAGTCATCCGCTCCGGTCGGTGGGGCCCAACGTGTACACGCCGGTTGGGCAGTGGGAACACGGCAAGTGGCCCCTGATGAGGTCCGCGTGATGGCGGCCCCGAAGCCGGCTGGCAAACCCATTCGCGTCCTGGTGGTGGACGACTCCGCCGTGGTGCGGCAGGTGATGCAGCAGGTACTACCGCGGGAAGGGGACATCGAGGTCACCGTCGCAATCGATCCCCTCATCGCCATGCAGAAGATGCAGGTGACCCGGCCCGACGTGATCGTGCTCGACCTCGAGATGCCCCGAATGGACGGGCTCACCTTTCTGCGCAAGGTCATGGCCACAGACCCGATTCCGGTCGTGGTGTGCTCCGGTTTGGGCGCGCGCGGATCCCAGGCAGCGCTCGAGGCGCTCGCCGAGGGTGCGGTAGAGGTAGTGGCCAAGCCGCAGATGGAGGTGCGCGACTTCCTCCACGATTCGGCCACTATGCTGATGGATGCGGTGCGGGCCGCCGCGGTCGTCGTCCCCCGGTCCAGGGCAGGCTCCCTCACCTCCGCGCCCGCGCTCCAGGCCAGGCCCTCGCTGGTTCGGCCGGCGGCGCAGCAGGCCACGACTCGGATTGTGGCCGTGGCGGCCTCCACCGGGGGGACCGAGGCGCTGACCACTCTCCTGACCGCGCTGCCGGCCGACGCACCCGGACTCGTGATCGTCCAGCACATGCCGGCCGGGTTCACCGCCGCCTTCGCTGAGCGCCTCAATAGCATCTGCCGAGTGGAGGTGAAAGAGGCCGCCACCGGCGACCAGGTGCTGGATGGACGGGCATTGCTCGCCCGGGGGAATCGGCATCTCACGGTCCTGCGGGCCGGCAGCGGGTATGAGGTGAGGGTGGACGAGGGGCCGTTGGTCTCCCGCCACCGGCCCAGTGCCGATGTGCTCTTCCGATCAGTGGCCCAGGCCGCGGGCCCGAACGCGCTGGGCATCATCCTGACCGGCATGGGAGCCGACGGCGCTGATGGATTGCTGGAGATGCGGCAGGCCGGGGCATTCACCGTGGCGCAGGACGAGGCCTCCTGCGTCGTGTTCGGAATGCCGAAGGAGGCCATCGCCCGGGGGGCGGTGGACCAGGTCATTGGGATATCGGGGATCGCGACCCGGCTCCTGCGGTGGGCGACATCCGACCGCGGGGATGCAGGACATTCAAACAACCGAGTTTAATGGAGGTACCATGGCTCGAACCGTGTTGATCTGCGACGACGCGATGTTCGCTCGCGCCACGCTGCGACAACTGCTGACCAAGGCTGGGTACGAGGTGGTCGGGGAGGCGGAAAATGGCCAACAGGCCGTCGCGAAGTATCTCGAGCTTCGCCCGGACGTGACCACGATGGACGTCGTCATGCCGGAGATGAACGGTCTCGATGCCCTGGGCGAGATCGTCAAGGCCGACGCCAAGGCTCGCGTGGTGATGTGCACCGCGATGGGCCAGGACCGGCTCACCAGCGATGCGATGAGCCGCGGCGCCAAGGGCATCGTGGTGAAGCCGTACGCGGCCGAGCAGGTGCTCAAGGCCCTGGAATCGGCCCTCGCTTGATGTCGCGCGCGAGGCAATCGCTGCCGGCCAACATGGACATCTTGCGGGAAGTGGCCAACGTGGCCGCCGCCCATGCCGCCACCGCGCTGTCTCAGTTGACCGATCGCACCATCATGATCACGGTGCCGGACCTGCTGCTGGCGCCGCTGACGGAGGTGCCTGGCAGTCTGGCGGCCTACGCGCACAACGTCCTGAGCGTCGAGATGCGCATCCTGGGCCAGGTGCAGGGTCGGATCCTCTACATGATGCCGCAGCGGGACGCCCGATTTCTGGCCGACTTCCTGCTCGGGCGGGCCTCACTGCAGGAAGATTCTGCCGATGGGCTGACGGAGTCGTGCCTGCAGGAGACGGCCAACATTCTGGGAGGCGCCTATACCAGCGCGCTGGCCCGAATGACCGGCCGGGATGTCATGCTCTCGGTCCCCCGGCTCCGGGTCGGCGATCTGCTCGACCTCCTCGCAGGCACCGGCGCTGACGACCCCACCCCGGATGAGTACGCCTTCTGTGTCGCCACCAGCTTTCACCTTGGCGCCATCCACCCGGAGCTCGAAGGACGGCTCCTGCTGGTCTCGGATTCCGGATCTCTGGCCACTCTGATTGAGGCGGTGCGGATCACCGCCGGCCAGGTATAAGGCGAGCCATCAGCAAGGAAAAGAAAAGAGGCGAGCCCATGGGCCCGCCCCCCTTCGTAATCAGTGTGACTTACGCGCTACGCCGAACAGCGGCTCTCAGCTCGACCATCGCCAGCTCTAACGCTGCCGACTTGTTCTGCTCACTCTCCATGACCTCCTCGAGCTTCGCCTGGCGGTCAGTCGCATTCCGCAGGCTGCGGAGACCCGACTGGCAGCCCATGAAGAGGATGATGTCCTCGAACACCACCCAGAGCGCGTGCTCGATGAAGCGCCAGTGTCCACCGTGCATCATGCCGTACACCGACTCGGCCATGACGATGCCTCGGATCCCGTGATCCAGCGCGACCACGATGGTCGCCGTGATCAGGATCTGCCAGTCGAGGTAGAACGCCAGCCATGCCAGTGACCCGAAGATGTGAAAGTGGGTCTCGATCCGTCCTCCGCTCAGGTGGATGAACAGCGCGGAGAACATCATCTGCGCGGCTGCCATGACGTGGCGGGTGAGCCGGGCGCCCGTCATCAGCCTGGCCATCAGCAGGGGGGTCAGCGCCAACACGCCGCCGGCGACGATGGCCAGGGTCACGAAGCCACCGGGATTCTGCTGCTTGTCCGCCCAGCCGGTGGGTGACCATACGATTGCCACCACGATTCCCGCGAGCCACTGCACCAGCAGGAGCTTCGAGAACAGGTTGTCGAGATTGCTGCGCTGGGTCAGCAGCTGTTCGTCGTAGAGCTTCTGCCCGCGTTCCGAACTCACCATTTCCTTCGCCATATCCGCCTCCAAGAAGGGAACGTTCGGGCTCACGACGCCTTGCCCTGAGCCTTCAGCGCTTCGCTAGCCGAGATCTTCACCCCACTGCGGTAGAACCTGAACCGTCCCTGACCGATCCCAGTCACCCGCTCCACCGGTCCCAGGGTACCGAACTCCTGCCGGGAGAGGACCCGGGTGCCGCCGTCGGGATGATCATATTCGACCTTGTCGAAGTTCATGCGCACCCTCTGCGAGTAGACTTGTGGGCCCGCACCGGGCAATGGACATGCCATGAAGGGTGGGTCGCGATCTCGGGTACAAGTGGTTGATTCTGTGGCGGTTCACCCTGGTGGCGCGGAGGAAAAGACCGCCGGCCGGGAGCCCGGCAGATTCGGTTTGAACGCCTCCACTGCAGAATGCGCGGCCTTTGGAGGATGAATATTTGACAGCGTGGGAAGGAGGAATATTTGACACCAGGGTGAGAGGGGTTGCGGCTCAGGTGGAACCGGGACACTCTTG
>DASRIN010000213.1:0-3561 GCA_035649975.1 Gemmatimonadales bacterium | reverse complement strand
TACCGATCCGATCGCCTGCACCCGCTAACTCGCGTCCGGCAGACGAAGGGGCATGATGAGACACAGCACGTCTTCGTCCCCTTCCGGCAGCCCGCCCACGGGCTCGACCAGTCCGGCCCCGAGCGCCGTTCCCAGGCGCAGGGTGACCTTTTCACTGGCGAGACTGCGGAGCATGTCGATCAGATACGAAGCGTTGTAGCCAATCTCCATCTCGTCGCCCCGATAGTCGGCCGGGATCTCGTGACGCCCGGCACCCAACTCGGTGGCCGACGAAACCCCGAGCTTGCCCTCGGCCAGCGAGAACCGCACCTGGCGGGTGACGTTGTCCGCGTGCGAGGCGACGATGTCCACCGCTTCGAGCAGGTCGGTACGGCTGACCGTGACCTCGCGCGCATTGTTCTTGGGAATCACCTGCTCGTAGTTGGGATACGGCCCCTGGAGCAGGCGCACAAGAACCTGGACGCGATACTCCCCCACCTGGGTCGAGAAGCCGGCCTGGTGGCGCGACCCTGCGATCTCCAACTCCACGGGTCCGGTGGCCTCCTCGGCGGTGCGGCTCACCGCCGACAGCGCCCGGCTCGGTACGATGATGCCGTCCTTGTGGAGCCCGCTGAACCCGCCCTTGCGACTGGCGCGCGCCAGACGATGACCGTCGGTGGCCACCAGCACGATCTGCTTGTCGCTGCCGTGAAGCAGCACACCGGAGAGTTGTGGACGTGAGGCGTCGGTCGACGAGGCGTAGGCCGTGCGAGCAGCCAGACGGGCGAGCGCGCCGCCTTCGAGCGTAATCTGGGTTTCGGGTTTGAGGTCCGGGACGCGCGGGTAATCGCTGGGATCCTGGGTCGGAAACTTGGCCCAGCCCTTGCCGTCGCCGTATCGGATCTCGACCTGCTCGCCCTTGAGCGCCAATCGTAGCTCGCCGCGCGGCATTTTCTTGACCACGTCGCTGAAGTGGCGTCCCGACACCGCGACTTTTCCCGGGGCCGAAATGGTGGCCGGAACGACCACCGCGGTGGTGATCTCGAGGTCGGTGCCGGTGATCCGAACTTTGTCCTTTTCGGTCTCGATCAGGAGGCAGGACAAGAGCGGCATGGGGCTCTTGGACGAGACCGAACCCATGGCCTTGGAAACCGCGAAGGCCAGATCGCCCTGGTGAATCGAGAATTCCATTCCTGTCGCTCCCTGACTACTTTGGAAGTCACTATGAGGCTTGGACTTCAGACCATTGAGGCACTGTGTTCCCGGGGGCCTTTGCGGCCTCGGAATTCGAGGGCTGGCCGCATGATATGGAGCCAGAGGCCATGCTGCAAGCCTTTTCCAGCCCGCGGTGTTGGTTCTAAGTATCTGGTATTAAATAAGAAAGAAAGCAGTCTTAGTAGGGTCTGTTGAAATTGTGGAGAAGCAGCAGTGAGGAGACTCAAGCTCAGTTGCGGCAATCGGATACTGGATCAGTGTCGATGAGGATGAAATCGGTGTCCATCCACACCCGCTCCCAGATGCGGAAGACCCTCCTATTTCATCCCCAATCCTCCACATGTTCCTCACACCTCATCCCGACGCCAGCGTGGAGATCAGCCCGTTGACGCGCTCGGAAAACGCGCTGTCCTCACCGATACGTCCCGCGACCCGGTCACACGCATACATCACCGTGGTGTGGTCACGGCCACCAAACAGCGAACCGATCTCGACCAGCGAGAGATCCGTGAGTTGTCGCAACAGGTACATTGCCACCTGGCGCGGCAGCACCACCGATTGGGTCCTGCGCTTGCCGCACAGCGCGTCTGGCTTGATGCCGAACGCGTCACTGACCGCGGTCACCACCCGCTCGGGCGCCAATTGGTCGGGCTCGGGGTTGACGTAGTGCTGCAGCACCTCCTCGACCATCTGCATCGTGATGTCCTGGTGCAGCAGCGATCCGAGGGCGAAGACTCGAACCAGGCTGCCTTCGAGATCCCGGATGTTGTTTCGAATCCGATCCGCAATCAGCAGCAGGGCGTCTTCAGGAAGCTTGACGTCCTCCTCCTCGCACCGGTTGCGAAGGATCGCCAACCGGGTCTCGAGGTCGGGTTGTTTGATATCAGCCACCAGGCCCTGATTGAAGCGGCTCGTGAGCCGCTCCTCGAGCATGGGGATGTCCTTGGGGGGCTTGTCGGCAGTGACGACCACCTGCTTACGGGCATCTCGCAACGAGTTGAAGGTGTAGAAGAACTCTTCTTGGGTGCTCTCTTTGCCGGCCAGGAACTGAATGTCGTCGATCAGCAGCACGTCCACGTTCCGGTATTTGTTGCGGAAGGCTTGCGTCTGGGCGTGCTGGATCGAGTAGATCATCTCGTTGGTGAAGCGCTCGGCCGGCACGTAGCAGATTCGGGCGTGGGGACGCTGGAGCCGGGTCTCGTGCCCGACGGCGTGGAGCAGGTGGGTCTTGCCCAGGCCCGAGCCGGCGAAGATGAACAGCGGGTTGTATGCATGACCGGGGCGTTCGGCGACCGCCCGACAGGCGGCATGGGTGAACTGATTGCTGCTGCCCACGACGAAGTGCGCGAACGTGAGCCGGGCGTTGAGCTCCAGCTCACCCGGTGGCCGCTCCACCCGCGCACGCGACGCGGCGGTCCCCTCCGACGCAGGCTCGGAACGGGCCGGCGCGGTCGCCGCGCTCTCACGGCTGGTAAAGCGGACTTCCGGTGACCTCCCGAAGATGCCGGCCAGAATGTCGCGCAGGGTGCTCAGGTGGTGTTCGTGGATCCAATCGATAAAAAAGGCGTTTGGAACTTCGAGCTCAACGACTTGGGGGCCTAAGGTGAGCGGCTGAATCGGCTTGAACCAGGTCTCGAAGGTCTGTCGACTTTCCAGGCGGTTCTGGATTTCCAACAGCACTTGTCCCCAGAGCTGATTCGTCTCCTCCAGTTGCGTGGACTGAGAGGCCATTTGCAGCGATCCCTTGCTAGAAAGGTCTCGATCGTTATCCACAAGGTTCGGAGCGGCGGAAGAGTCGGCCTCCTACGGCTCCGGGCCTTGCAGCGGACTCGAGGTGTGGACAGCTGACAGGCGACTTATCAACATTGCGACCGATTGTCGTATCGTGTGGATGGCATTTGGGTTATCTGCGTTGCCTCCCCCTTTCTTCCACCGCGTTTCCACATTCCGCCCGGGAGTCGTCTCCAGACCCCGGTGGGAGGCCAGGCCATACCTGTAGCCAGGGCGGCAATCTCATGTTCTGGCAAGCCTCTTTAGGGTGTTTTCCGAGCCCCTGGCCGGATGAGTTTCGAGCCTGACTTTGTGGGGGAGGTAAGCTACCACCCGGTCCCGAGGGGGACAAGACGCATCTTCCCGAAAGACAAATAGACACAACGTGTTGCAGACACTGCAAATGGCTATCGGGCACAAATGGGCGTGCCCATGGGTTCAGGACGAGTTACGGAAGGGCGTTCGAAGCCTAAAACGGCAAGTTGACGCCGGTTACGAAGGCGAAACTGTCCCCGTAAGGATCGTTGGGCCGCAGCTGGATCTCGCCCACGATGCGGATCTCGGGTGCGAGACGAAAATCGGCCCCGAACCGGAACG
>DASRIN010000212.1:0-2695 GCA_035649975.1 Gemmatimonadales bacterium | reverse complement strand
ACCCAGCGCGCCCGATCGAGCGGCGGACGTTGCCAGCCATATGGCAGGGCGCGGTTCGGCCTCCTCCCAAAGAGCCGCTTCACAACATGTCGGATTCGATGATCGCGGCGGCAATGAACGGCTATGTGGTTCCCCAGGATCAGCAGGTGAAGCTGGGCCCGCTCACCCGCGTCCTCAAAGCGGGCAGCTTTCTCCTGCCGAACGACATCCTGACCCTGGCTGTGGTTCAGCAGAACGTTGGGCGCCGCCCGATCGTCTGGGGGATTACCACCGGCCGCGAGTTTGGCGGGCTACAGGAGTACGTGGTGCAGCAGGCGCTGGGGTTTGCCTTACGCACCGGTCTGCCGGACACCACGTCACCGGCCATCGATAATCGCCGCTTGGCCGGCGCGCCGCTCGACATCCCGACCACCGAGCGGCTGGTGTGGGACACCTATCGATATGGGAAGCTGCTGAATGGCGACCTGACCAGACTGGAGAGCACCAGCGCGAGCATCGCGTCAACGCTCTCGCTCCCATTCACCCAGCTTTCCTACGCCTACTCAGCCCGGGGCCAGCGCGACAAGCTGCTCCGCGCAATTGAGTGGGCCATGCAGCTCACCCCCAATCCCTCGCTTCGCACCGCGCTGGCCGAGCTGCGGGTGCAGGGGGGAGTGGGGCGGTAGGGGGTTCGTCACGGGCGAGTCACACCTTCTGGTGCCCCGCGACGGAGGCGCAGGGCCACCTGGGAGCGGACAAATCCAGAAAGTCTGCCAGGACCTCCAAAGAGCGGCGGCTGTGCTCGGAGCCCAAGCAGGATCCGGATCAGCCGCTCAGCGGGGCGGGAAGTTTCCAGCGGCGCTTCGAGCACGCAGCCGAAGCTGCCCGGCTTCCCGATTTCCCAGCTGAGCGGTAGCGGGTCACTGCCCGGCAGGTTGTAGATCCCGCGTGAGGCTGCCAGGTCGTAGAGTGGCGAGCGGGGAAGGGCTCGGGGCCGGGCCACGCTATCGCCCACGAACAATCCATGTGGTGGAGAGGACGTCAGAGTGTCCTCCAGCAGCCGCCTGCGGCGGAACCACCACTTACCGAATCCCCATGGGATGACCGCAATCGCTCCACTCTCGCGAACCCTGGCAATCGTCTCAGGCAGACTTCTACCCGAAGGAAGATCGAGCTCGCTGCCCAGCGCGAGCACTTCGAAGCGCTCCCGAGTGGAAATCTGGCGTCCGGCCAGCAAGACGAGCGTGTCACCGGAGTCGTGAAGCGCCACGAACGATGTGGCCTCGCTGGTTGGGGATAGCGACCAGCGACGGATCCGCTGGCCTGCCACGAGACTCTGGGCGAGGCGGCGAAACGAGCGTTCCTCGGGAGGATCGACGAGCCACAGGCAGCCGACGCCCGCCGATCCGCCGGTACCTCCTCCACCCATCCGGAAATTCGATCGGGCACTGTCGAGGAAGCCGGCGGGGTCGAAGCACCGGTGCAGGTGGACGTGTGCGTCCAGCAGGATCGTCTGAGATGTGCTCAGGTTCTCGCTCGCATCCTGGATTGCAGACGGGCCGGCATCCTCATGGCCACCACGGGCCTACCCTTTATCGTTCCAACCAGCCTACAATAACCCGGCATCCCTCGGTAAATTGCAAGGTTATGGATTTCCCAGCCCTTCCGGCTCGGCTCGCCGCTGTGCAGGAGACAGTGGCGCGTCGGCAGGCGGCGGGAGGCTGGACTCACCCGGTCCGGATAGTTGCAGTTACTAAGACCCATGGGCCCGAGGCGGTCCGTGCCGCATTGGGGGCCGGAATTCGGGACATCGGTGAGAACCGGGTGCAGGAGGCACTAGAAAAGCAGGATTTGCTGGCGGGAACCGCTGTTGCCTGGCATCTGATTGGATCCCTGCAGCGTAACAAGGCGCGGCACGCCGCCGGACGCTTCGCGCTCATTCATTCGGTCGACCGGCTGGAGCTAGCCGCCGAGCTGGATCGGCGGATTCCGGGCGGCACGCGGCAACGGGTGCTGGTCCAGGTGAACTGTTCGGGGGAGCCGCACAAGAGCGGCGTTGCACCCGAGGCATTGATGAGCCTACTGGACCAGGTCGCCGCGCTCCAGCGGCTCGAGCTGCAGGGGCTGATGACTATGAGCGCGCTGACCGAGAATACGGCTGAGCAGCATCGAGCCTTCCGTCTTCTTCGGGAGCTGCGGGACCAGGCCGAGCAGGCGGGCCACGTCCTGCCGGAGCTGTCGATGGGCATGTCGGGCGATTACCCGGCGGCCGTGGAGGAGGGGGCATCCATGATCCGGTTAGGCACCGTCCTGTTTGGAGAGCGGCATACATGAGCGACGATCACGCCTTTCATCTCACGCCGCTGGATGTTCGGTCCCAGGAGTTTGCCCGCGCCATGCGGGGATACGATCGAGCTCAGGTGGATGAGTTCAAGCTCGCGATCTCGGAGGAGCTCGAGCGGTTGCTGCGGGACCGCGCTCAGCAGGAGGAGCGGCTTCGCGGGACTCAGGAGCAGCTGCGCGCCTTTCGAGACCGGGAGCGGGCCATGAACGAGGCTCTGGTTGCCGCGCAGCAGCTCAGGGTCGATAGCCGGGAGCAGGCTGAGCGGGAGGCGGAGCTGGTGCTGCGGGAGGCGCGAGCGGAGGCCGAGCGAATTCTGGAGCGGGCTCGCCAGGAGGAGGCGCTGGTGCGGGAGCGGGCCGATGGAGTCGCCCG
>DASRIN010000211.1:0-3876 GCA_035649975.1 Gemmatimonadales bacterium | reverse complement strand
GCGTCGCTCGCTGGCTTGCCAAGGCTCCGAGCGTGTATCGCAACGGATCGTCCGCCGCCAGGGCGTCGTCGCGATAGGTGACCAGTAGGAGCACCCGCAGGTGTTGGATCCGCCGGCCCAGGTAGCTCAGCAGATCCAGCGTTGCCTCGTCAGCCCAGTGCACATCCTCAATCACGATGACACCGAGAGCTCGCATCTCACTGAGTTGGCGCAGCAGCGCGCCGTAGAGCTGATCTCGTTTCGCCCCAACCCGGCACAGCTGAAGGAGGTCGCCATCCAACTGGCTGGCAATGTCGAGGAGAGGGCCGAGCGCGGCGGGCGTAAAGAGACCATCACAGCCTGCCCAGAGCCAGCGGGCATCACTCAGCTCCTGGGCAAACTCTTCCAGCAGCACCGATTTACCCACGCCGGCCTCGCCGGAAATGAGGACGAGCCGGCCTTGCCCTTGGCTTGCCTCTTTCGCGTACTCGTGCAAGGCAGCCAGCTGGCTCTCTCGCTCGATCAGTCGCATCAATAGATTGTCTGACGCCTGGAGATTTAAAGCCACCTCCCGGATAATTCAGCTCTTCGGATGTAACCATGGACCGGTTAGCTGTTGTCCGCGGCCACGTTTGGCGCTTGGGGGAGAAGGCGACATGGAGGGTGGTCTCGCACCCCGAACCGACGCACATTCCTGGCTGGCGCACTGGGAACAGCGGTCTCGGTCGTTGCCGGATGCAACAAGCCGCCGGTTAGCGGCATCACGCCGAGCGCGAGGCAGTCGGCGACCGGCAGCGCGCAAGCCTCCGCCAGCCCGACGCAGCCCGGCACATCGGCGACATCGGTACGACCGAGGCCTCACTGGCCGACCGAGGGCCGAACGGCCAGTGCCAGCATGATCATTAAGCGTCTGGCGAAACATCAGCCCTGACCAAGCAGGCAGCCAGTGCTGCCCGTGGACTGACCTCGTTTCCCGTCCCGGGATGGGAAACGAGTGCGTCGAACGCGATTTTGACCCTTGTTTGCCGTCTGGCACGAAGATTCCTTGACCACCGTTGGTTAGGCGGCTTCGATGGTGACTTTGTAACCCAACGTGGCGAGTTGGCTGAGGGCTCGCCGTTTGGCGCGTTCGGGGTCATGTCGAGTTTGGTAGTCGGGGCCGAGATCTTGATAGAAGGCTCCGGTCCGGCTCATTTGCCAGATGATCACCAGGATGGCCCGTTCGATGGCGACGATGGCTTTGGAGGGGCCGCGGCGGCTGGCGATACGTCGGTATTTCGCTCCCAGATAGCTGCTGTAGGGGTTTCGTGCCACCGCCAGCGCCGCAATGCCGAGGGCGCCCTTCAGATGCGGATTGCCGGCCCGGGTCTTGGTCGATTTCACCCGGCCGGCGGACTCATGACTGCCCGGGCAGACACCGGCCCAGGAGGTGAGATGCGCAGCTGTCGGAAAGCGGCTGAGGTCCCCGCCGGTCTCGGCGATGATCACATCGGCGACGGTGCGGCTGATCCCCGGGATGCTGCAGATCAGTTCCCGGAACGCCTGAAAGGGCTCCATCAACGCCTCGATCCGCTGTTCGATGTCGGCGATCCGCGCCGTATGCCGGTCGATCGCCTCTAGGTGCATCCCGGCCAGATAGGCGTGATGGTCGTTGAACCGGCCGGTCAGCGCCTCCACCAGCATCGGGATCTTGGGTCGCAGCCGACGCTGGGCCAGGTTCGCCAACACCGCCGGATCACGCTCCCCGGCGATCAGCGCGGTCAGCATGGCACGGCAGGAGACGCCGTTGAGCTCGCTGGCCACCGACGACAATTTGATGCCGGCGTCTTCCAGCAGCCGCTCCAGCCGGGCGATCTCTCGGGATCGGTCCCGCACCCACCCCGTCCGGGTTCGGGTGAGGTCACGCAGTTCCCGCATCGGCGGCGGCGGCACCAGGGAGCCGCGGACCAGTCCATGCGCGGCCAGCTGCGCCAACCAGGCCGCATCCGACACATCGGTCTTGCGGCCCGGCAGGTTCTTCACGTGCCGGGCGTTCGCCAACAACAACTCGAACCCGGCATCCTCCAACAGGTAATAGAACGGCTTCCAATAATCCCCGGTAGCCTCCATCGCCACACAGCTCACCCGCTCAGCGATCAGATGCTCACGCAACGCCAGGATCTGATTCGTCATCGATCCCCACGTCCGCACAGTCTCAGTCGTGCGGCGCCGACTCGACCCGGCGACCCGAACACACACCGTGGCACCGCGTTTGGCGATGTCGATCCCGGCGCACCGGCGATGAACCACCTCCATGATCACAACCCCTCTTCCACGGTCGGATATCCGCCGCGGGGAGGGCAAACAAGATTCGACGTCTGGCACTCGTGCTCACCGGCAACAATCCACCATTCCGGTGGACACCCTCCACGCCATGCTTGAGATCAGGCTCTCAGCACCAAAGACGGTCGGCGTCATCCGCGACGAACCATCCCAGTCTCAACCCAACCACCCACCAACCGAACCCGCCGTCATCTTCGATTCCCACCACGTGCGGCCAGCACGCCCTGGCTTGAGACGGCCAACGCACACTGAGACGGGTTGGATCGCTTCTGAGGAATACTTCGTAAGTGCCACGGCGTTAGCCTGTTGCGATGCCCGCGCCTGTCCGCACCTGTATCGGGTGCAGGACTCGGGAAGAGAAAGCTCGACTGCTTCGCATCATCGCCCGCGACGGAGACGTTGCCGTTGACTATCGCCAGATCGAGCCCGGCAGAGGCGCTTATCTGCATCCGCGGCCCGAGTGTCTTGAGCGGGCTGTCAAGCGACGTAGCCTGGGGAGGGCTCTACGGTCAGAGATCGATGGACAGCGAGCAGCTGTCACGATCCGGCAGTTCCTTGGCGTGCTCACTTAGACACGTGCACGGGCCTGGACATAGAGTCTCCAATGCATCCGCTCCGCTTGGAGCGGCTGAGACGAGCAAGCACTCGCGCACGCGAGAGCCGAACCAGAAGGTGGGCACACGCTCATGACCACTCGATGAGAACCGCTCAGTGAGCATGTTCGACAACTAACTGGTCCGGAAGTTAGACCCGGACCGCCAACAAGGAGAGCAGTGGCAAAGGTCCGTGTCTACGAGCTTGCAAAAGAGCTCGGAGTCGAAAGCAAGACCGTCCTCAGCATGCTGAAGGACATGGGGGAGTTCGTACGATCCGCCTCATCAACCGTGGAGGCGCCGGTCGAAAGGCGGCTCAAGGAGAAGCTGGCGAGCGAACCGCCCCCCGTGAAGAAGACAACAACGAAGAAAGCGGCGGCCAAGACGGCTGAGGCTGCGCCGGCAGCAAAGACGGCTGAGGCTGCACCGGCGGCAACGGTCCCGGCTCCTGTTGAGGTGCCGGCCGAAGCACCGCGGGCGACCGCACCGAGCGCGCCACCGGCAGCAGCCGCCACCGCTGCGCCAACCGCACCGGCCGCTCCCGCTGCACCGGCGGCACCCGCAGCGCCGACCGCTCAACCCCCGGCTCCGCCGCAACCAAGAGCCGTTCCGCGTCCGGGCATACCGCGGGCACCAGGCCAGGCTGCCCCCGCCGCCCGGGCGGGCGACGGCTCAGGTGCTCCGCCGCGGCCTCGTCCGGGTGCTACTGGAGGCCTTCCCGGCGCTCCAGGTTCCCGTCGTCCCGGCACCCCGCGGCCCGGCAATAATCCCTTCGCGTCCTCGCAGGGAATGGGGCGGCCCCGTCCGCCCCGCCCCGGTCCAGACGGTGGCCGACCTGCCACGGCCGGCCCGCCCGCCGGTCGCTCTCCGGCGCCTGGCGGTCGTCCGGGCGTTCCTGGCATGCCGCGCCCCAACCCGGCAATGATGCCAAAGCAGAGCACTGGTCAGCTGGGGAACGGCGGTCCGGCTGGACCTGGCGCAC
>DASRIN010000210.1:0-6410 GCA_035649975.1 Gemmatimonadales bacterium | reverse complement strand
CCCGCGCCCGGATGCATGTGGGCCAGGGATTCTTCCGCCCGCTGATTCCGGAACTCTAGAGCCGCCCGGTATTCCCGGACCAAACGATCCATCATCGCGGCACGGCGGGCGTAGAGTCGCTTGAGCGGGCGATCCGGCCGGCGTTCCTTCGCATACGCAGTGAGCAGCGGCAGGCCGATGGAGCTGTCGGTGTAGACCACCACGGTGCCAGGCAGCTGGTCGGGATCGATCTTGCCCCAGCTCACCGCCTCGGCCGGCGTAGCCCCGGAGAGACCCCCGGTGTCGGGACGGGCGTCGGTCATCTGGAGGAAGTAGTCGTGGCCCCGCTCGTCGATACCCAGGACCTCCTGGATCTGCGGCTCGGTCTGGAGCATGAAGTTCTTGGGACTGCCGCCGCCCACGATCAGCACCCCGCTCTTTCCGCCTTCCCGTTTGGCCTCGAGGACAATGCTCGCGGTTTCATTGACGTCGGTGCTCACGTCGAAGCGGAGCTTGCTGCCGGCCAAGGCCTGCTCGGCCACGTTCATGCCGATCGAGCTGTCACCCGGCGAGCTGGTGTAGATCGGCACCTCCAGCTCGTGGGCCGCCGCGAGCACTGACTTGCGCGACAGGCCCAGCGCCTGCTCTCGCTCCCGCACGTATCCGCCCAGCAGATAGTGATACTCGGCCGTGCTCATCGGCCGCTGGAACTCCGGCCGGGCGGAGACCTCGCGGATAAAGGCGTCGGTCGAGAGCAGCACGCTGTAGTCGAAGAAGATGTCGTAGATCCGGACCACGCCCTTGTCCCGCAGCTCGACGTCGTCCGCGGTTGGCGTGCCCCGATGCATCGACAGGCCGAGGGCAAAGTGCGCGTCGTGGTACAGGTTGGCACCGGTGGAGATGATCCAGTCGACGAACCCGGCTTCCATGAGCGGAATGAGGCAGCTCATTCCCAGGCCCGCCGGAGTCATGGCACCGGTCAGCGTCATGCCGACTGTCACGTCCGGCTCCAGCATCACCTGGGTGAACAGCTGGCAGCCCTCCCGCAACCGTCCCGCGTTGTAGGCCAGGAACGCGTTATCGATCAGCTGGGCGACGGTTTCCTTGCCGGTCGTGGGCCTGGGATCGATGCGTTGGCCGCGCAGGTAGGGAGCTGAGGGGCGGGTCATTGCCTACCGCTTCTCATTCCTCGCCTCGATCACCAACCTCGTCGCCTCTGCCGGATCATCGGTCACCTTGAACAACTTGAGATCCTTCTGGTCGACCTTGCGCTCGTAGGCTACGGTCCTAGTGAGCCAATCCACCAGGCCGGACCAGTATTCCTTGCCGAACAGAATCACCGGAAAATCCTTCACCTTCCCGGTCTGGATCAGGGTGAGTGCCTCGAACAGCTCGTCCAGGGTGCCGTAACCTCCGGGGAAGACGATGAACGCGGTGGCGTACTTCACGAACATCGTCTTTCGGACGAAGAAGAACTTGAAGTTGAGGCTCCGGCTCAGATAGGCGTTGGAGCCCTGCTCGAACGGCAGCTCGATGTTGCAGCCGATCGAGAGCCCCCTGCCTTCCAGGCAGCCCCGGTTGGCGGCCTCCATGATCCCCGGCCCGCCTCCGGTGATGACCGGGATACCGGCCTGAGCCAGGAGCCGGGCGGTCTCGACCGCCGACTGGTAGTGGGGATCGTCCGGCTTGGTGCGGGCTGAGCCGAAGATCGACACCCCATCCCTGACATCGGAGAGGTTGTCGAACCCCCACACGAACTCGCCCATGATCCGGAGCACCCGCCAGGGATCGGAAACGAGAATTCGTTGCTTGTCCTGCCTTTCGGGCGGCTGCGGTCCCTCGAGGAGGGTCTCGTCTTCCGTTGGACGCTTGTTGTCGTCCATCGTGCGATAAGGGCTGTTCGTCACCGGGGCGGCCGAATACGGGTGGTCACTGGATGTGCCATAGGGAGCGGAATATATCAATTATACTTCGCCCATGTCCCGCGCCTGGCTTTCCCTCACCGGACGGCTCGCCGTGCGGGGGCTGTTGAACCCACGGCTCGGGCTCGACCTGTGGAAGACGGCGTGGGCATTCCGGCGCAGGCGCTGGTGGGCCCAGGCCCCGTTTCTCCCGCTGCCGGACCGGGCTTATCTCCGCTGGCGGATGCACACCGCCTATGCGGATGAGGACGCCGTCCCTCCGCTGGAGGATGTGATCCGATTCGCTCGCTGGCGGCGGGAGACGATGGGCCTGTGACGGTGAGAGGTAAGAGGTGAGCGGTAAGCGGGATGGATCGCCGGTTCCCCATGTCGTCATCCTCGGAGGCGGGTTCGCCGGGTTGTACGCCGCCCGAGGCCTGAAGCGGGCATCGGTGCAGGTCACCCTGGTCGATCGCCGGAACCACCATCTCTTCCAGCCGATGCTCTACCAGGTGGCGACCGCCGCCCTCAATCCCGGCGACATTGCCGCGCCCATCCGTTCGGTCCTCCGTCGCCAGTCCAACGCCGAAGTGCTGCTGGCCGAAGCGGCGTTCGTCGATCCGGCCGCGCGCCGGGTGCAGTTCACCGATGGCTCCAGCACTGCCTACGACTATCTCGTCGTCGCCACCGGCGCGCAGCATTCCTACTTCGGCCACGACGAATGGGAGCAACTGGCGCCCGGGCTCAAGAGCCTGGAAGACGCCAGCGAAATCCGGCAGCGGGTGCTGCTCGCGTTCGAGCGGGCGGAGCGGGAGCGCGACCCGGTCCGGCGGCATTCCTATCTCACTTTCGTGGTGGTGGGAGGAGGAGCCACCGGGGTAGAGATGGCCGGCGCCGTCGCGGAGCTCCGCCGCTACGCGCTGCGCCGGGACTTCCGGCACATCGACCCGGGCGAGGCGACGGTGATGCTGCTGGAGGGCGGACCCCGGCTGCTGCCCAGTTACCCTCCCAGCCTGAGCGATAAAGCCAAGCTCGACCTGCGCCGCCTCGGAGTAGAGGTGCGCACCGAGACGCTGGTCACCGACATCCGTCCCGGATTCGTCGTGGCCGCCAACTGGACCATCCCCACCCAGACAGTGATCTGGGCTGCGGGGAATGCCGCCAGTCCCATTCTCAAGTCGCTCGGCACACCCCTCGACAAGGTGGGCCGCGCCATCGTGGAGCCCGACTGCACTATCCCGGGACACCCCGAGATCTTCGTGTTAGGCGACGCGGCATTGTTCAACGACGGGGCCGGCGAGCCCATCCCCTGGATCGCCCCAGCCGCGATCCAAATGGGCCAGTATGCCGCTCGCACCATCCAGTGCGATCTGGCCGGACAGCCGCGCCGCGCCTTTCATTATTGGGACAAGGGCCAGCTTGCCGTGATCGGTCGCGGTCGCGCGGTGGCCGACATCTGGAAGCTGCGCTTCGGCGGACTGCTCGCGTGGCTGACCTGGACCTTCGTTCACATCTTCTACCTGATCGGGTTCCGCAATCGGGTTCTGGTCATGATCCAGTGGGCCTGGTCCTATATCACCTTCGGCCGGGGCGCTCGGCTCATTGCCGGCGAGACACCCTGCGCCATTCCCCCGATGCCGGTGGGTGTCGCGGCAGAGCCATCGGCCAGAGTTCCGGCCGCGGCGCCATGAGTCTCGCCCGGAACATCAAGGCCCGCGCCGGCGAGCTTGGGTTCGTCGCCTGCGGCATCACTCACCCGGGACCGACCGCCCACGGCGATCGCCTGGACCAGTGGTTGGCCAAGGGCTACGCCGGCACCATGCGCTACCTCCACCGGCAGGCCCGCCGGCGGAAGGATCCCGGCCTGATCCTGCCGGAGGCGCTCTCGGTGGTCGTAGTGCTCGACAACTACTACACTCCCGATGAAGAGAGCGACCGCCTGCCTCCTCGGATCGCCAAGTACGCGCGAGGCGAGGACTATCACCGGGTCACCCGGCGCCGGCTGGACCTGTTGGCGGAGTTCCTGCGCCAGAACGGCGCGACTCTGGCCCGGAGCTACGTCGATGCCGGCCCGGTTCCCGAGCGGGAGCTGGCCCAGCGGGCCGGACTCGGCTGGATCGGAAAGAACACCATGCTGGTGAGCCCGGTGCATGGCTCCTTCGTCTTCATCGGCTCGGTGTTCACCGATCTCGCGCTGCCGCACGACGAGCCGTTCGAGGCCGACCGCTGCGGCAGCTGCACCCGCTGTCTCGACGCCTGTCCCACCGAGGCATTCGTCGAGCCGAGGATGCTCGATGCGACCCGGTGCATCTCCTATCTCACCATCGAGCAGAAGGGCCCCATTCCCCAGGAGCTGGCAGGAAAGCTCGAGGGTTATGCCTTCGGCTGCGACATCTGCAACGACGTCTGTCCCTGGAATCACCGCTTCGCCCAGCCCACCAGGATTCCGCAGTTTGGACGCGGTTCGCCGCTGGCCGGCAAGGAGCCCGGCCTCTACGAGGACATGACCGAGGCGGAATTCGCCCAGCAGTTCGGCCACACCCCGCTGGAGCGCGCCGGCCTCAGGGGCATGCGGCGAAACTTTCGGGCCGCCTTCTCATGATCGATCTCCAGCGGCTGCTTCGGTACGACGTGTGGGCCAATGAGGAAACGCTGCAGTCCCTGCCTCGGCAGGGAGCACCGGCCAGGAGCCTCAGGTGGATGGGCCACATCATCGCAGCCGAGCTGTTGTGGCTGTCGCGCATGGAGGGGAGGCCGTCGCCGCTTCCGGTCTGGCCCGAGCTTTCGGTCGAAGAGTGCGAGGAGCGCCAGAAGGACCTCTCTCGCCGATTGACCGTTAACCTTGCCGGTTGGGCCAATCCGCTGAGTCGCGAGGTCAGCTACACCAACTCGAAGGGCGAACCCTGGACCAGCACGGTCGAGGACATCCTCACCCATCTGGTCATTCACTCGGCCTATCACCGGGGCCAGATCGCGTCCGATGTGCGCGCCGCGGGACTGGAGCCGGCCTATACCGATTACATCCACGCCGTCCGGCAGGGGCGGCTCCAGTGACCACGCCTTCGCTCGGGCCGATGCTCGTGATCGGTGGCCTGTTCATCGTCCTCCTCGGCCTGGCCGTCTGGTCCGGCGCGCTGAGCTGGTTCGGCCGGCTTCCGGGAGACATCCGGATCGAGCGCGAGGGCGTGCGGGTCTACGTGCCGATCGTCTCCATGGTGCTGCTGTCGCTGCTGCTGACCCTGGCTCTCAACCTCATCAGTCGCTTCCGAGGTCGGTGATGTCGAGCCCAGTTCGAGCCCGAAGCTCGGAGCCGCTGGTAGGAACTCGGGAGCCGGGCGTGGAACGGCTGCGAACCCTGGCGCGGCTGCTCGATACCGCATTCCAGGTTCCCGGCACCCGTTACCGGTTCGGGCTCGATGCCATCATCGGTCTGGTCCCCGGAATCGGCGATGCCATCAGCGCCATCTTCTCGATGTTTATCGTCTTTCAGGCCGCTCGGATGGGAGTCTCCCAGGCGACATTGATGCGAATGTTGGGCAACGTCGCGCTGGATACCATCGTGGGCGAAGTCCCTCTGCTCGGCGACCTGTTCGATGCGGGCTGGAAGTCCAACATCCGGAACATCGGGTTGCTGGAGTCCCACCTCGAGCGGCCGGTATCCACCAGGAGAAGCAGCCGCCGGGTGGTGATTCTGGTCGGTGTGGCGCTCCTCCTGCTCCTGGCCGGCGTCATCGCACTCGGCGTGATTGTCGCCCAGCTGGTGCTCAACCTGGTGCGTTGAAATGCCGCCTATTCGCCCTTCCCTGCACAGCGTGGCCATCTTCGTCAACGACATCGGGAAGGCCATCGAATTCTACCGGGACGCCCTGGATCTTCCGGTCACCCGGCAGGGCTCCTTTGGCGCCGAATTCCTCGAGGGAGACACCCACGTCAGCGTCCATCCTGCCGTCCACCCGGATGCGAAGTCCCTGGTCGGGCGTCACACCGGCATCACGCTGTTTGTCCCCAACCTGCTCCACTACTGCGGCCAGCTGCACGACCGGGGCGTCCGCTTTGCAACCGAGCCTACCCAGCAGTCGTGGGGGATTATGGCGATGGTGAGGGATCCGGACGGCAACGTGCTCGCGCTGTGGGAGGACAAGTTGCCCGACGCGCACGATCACAGCCCCGTGGATCAGGCCGACGGGGTAGCCTGAGGCTCAGCCGGACCGCCCGGCCAAAAGGGAGATATGGCCTGGGCCGGTGGGTGGCCGCGGAAGCAGTCTTCCACGATTTGTCCCTGCTGCTCCATCCCATACTCGCTGAACGGCTTTCCCGGCTCGACATCGTATCGGTAGGGGCTGGTACCGATCCTCCCCAGCCGGTAGAGCAGATCCCGCACTTGGGCGACGAATCCTCGGCCGAAGTAGAGCAGCGGACCCCAGGCCTGGTACTGAGAGCAGTGGATGAGCTCGTGAGCCAGGACCGGAAGGTCGCGCTCGCACCGGTCGGGAAGAAAGACGTGATTGCCGAGGGCGACGGCGCGGTGGC
>DASRIN010000209.1:0-9953 GCA_035649975.1 Gemmatimonadales bacterium | reverse complement strand
CCGAACCCCGACTCGTACTGCGAGATCGACCCCAGCACTGTCGACCAGTGGGGCATACCGGTACTCCGGCTTCACTGGAAGTGGAGTGAGCACGAGACCAGGCAGGCCCGGCACGCCCAGGAAACCCTCCGCGCCATCATCGATCAGATGGGAGGGCAACCCCTCGATCCGATGCCGGGCCCAGCTCAGGACCAGGGCCTCCTGGCCGGCGGGCGAATCATCCATGAGGTGGGGGGAACCCGCATGGGAAAGGATGCGCGGACCTCGGTGCTCAACCGCCACTGCCAGGCCCACGACGTGAAGAACCTGTTTGTGGTGGATGGGGGTCCCTTCGTGGGGCAGGCGGACAAAAACCCCACCTGGACCATCCTGGCGCTGGCCTGGCGCACCAGCGACTACATCGCGGATCAACGAAGGACGGGGATGCTGTGAAGACAGAGGGCGGTCGGGAGCCGGGAGTGGACCAGGTCGATCGGCGTGAGGCCGTCAAGTTGCTCGCAGCCATACCGATTATCGTCTCGTTTGGCTCGACCCTGACGGCCTGCGAGAGGGCTGCGCGCTCCGCCAGGCGGCTCTCGGCCGGTGACGCTTTCCAACCCTCGTTTTTCTCTGCGCACGAATACGAGACCGTCCGGATCCTGGCAGATCAGATCATTCCGCGGGACGAGCGCTCCGGCAGCGCGAGTGATGCCAAAGTGCCGGAGTTCATTGACTTCATGATGGCCGATGCGGATACAGCATCTGAGGGTTGCGCGGCCATGCGGGACGGGCTGGCATGGATGGATGCAGAGAGCCGCCGACGGTTCAACCGGACCTTTGCCGAATGCGCCGAGAGCGAGCGGGCTGCCCTGCTGGACGATGTCGCGTGGCCCGCCCGGGCACGGCCGGAGATGCAGGCTGGCGTCAGCTTCTTCAACAGCTTTCGGGATCTCACCGCATCCGGGTTCTGGTCCAGTGAGATGGGCGTCAAGGATCTGCAGTATCTCGGCAATGCAGTCGTGCCGGTGTGGAAGGGATGTCCCGACGCGGCGCTGCGCAAGCTTGGAGTGCGCTATGAAGACCACTCCTAGGAGAACCGGATGACACCCAGGCCGCTCGGTATCGGTCTCATCGGCAGTGGCTTCAACGCCCGATTTCATCTCCAGGCGTTCACCGGGGTTCGAGATGCCGACATAGTTGGTGTCTGGAGCCCCAACCGGGAGCGAGCCGGCCAGGCGGCGGCACTTGCCCAAAGCCTAGACCTGGGGCAGGCCAAAGTCTTCGGCTCCATCAGGCAGATGGTGGCAGACTCGGCAATTGACGCGATCTGGCTCTGCGGTCCGAACCACGTTCGAGTCGAGAACGTGGAGGAGATCGTGTCTGCGCTCGGGGGGAGGGATCGTCCGTTGGCGGGTATCGCCTGCGAGAAGCCCCTGGCGCGAAACGTAGCTGAGGCCGCTCGGGTCAGCTCCCTGGTCACCGGCGCAGGAATAACTCACGGCTATCTGGAGAACCAGCTGTTCGCTCCGCAGCTCGAGGTGGGCCGTACTCTTCTTTGGGGGCGGGGAGCCTCCCTCACGGGAAGGCCTTACCTGGCGCGGGCGGCCGAGGAGCACAGCGGCCCTCACGCGCCCTGGTTCTGGCGCGGCGAGCTCCAGGGCGGCGGGGTACTCAACGACATGATGTGTCATTCCGCGCTGGTGGTTCGGCACCTGCTTACCCAACCGGGTGCATCCCTGGATACGGTCCGGCCAGTGCGACTCACCGCGCATATCGCGAGCCTCAAGTGGACCCGACCGGCGTACGCTGAACGGCTTACCCGCCTGATGGGCAAGGAGGTCGACTACCGGAAGGCGCCCGCCGAAGATTTCGCCAGCCTGACGATCGAATTCGCCACTAGCGACGGATACACGGCTATTGGCGAGGCCACGACCTCATGGAGTTTCGTAGGGCCGGGGCTTCGACTCTCAGCCGAGCTGCTCGGTCCCGAGTACTCGATGGCGTGGAACAGCTTGAACAGCGGGTTGCAGCTCTTCTTCAGCCGGGAAGTGGCGGGCAAGACAGGGGAGGATCTGGTCGAAAAACAGAACGCCGAGATGGGGCTGATGCCGGTCGTTGCCCACGAGCCGGTGGCATATGGCTACGAGGCCGAGGACCGCCACTTCGTGCGAGCGTTCCTGGGCCGGGAGCGTCCCCGACTCACCTTCGATGATGGTGTGGAGGTGGTGAAACTACTCATGGCGGCCTACATGAGCGCTGAGCAGGGGCGTACTCTAAATTTTCCGCCTGAGGGCGTCGACAGCTTTGTACCGGCGGTCGCAACGGGAACCTGGCGGCCCTAGCTGCCGGTCTCGCCCTGCGAGGGAACCCGGATCTTGATGTTTCGGAAGGCTACCCAGTCCCCATGGTCTTGCAAGCAGATGTGGCCAGTTTCATTCCTGCCGTAACGGGGCATTTTGGCAAATTTGCTTCGGCCAACCCGAGCGATCCAATCCCCACTTCCGATCTCGGCGTCGACCAGCTTCTCGCCGTTGAGCCAATGCTCGACGTGGCTGCCCTGTACCACGATCCGCACCGCGTTCCACTCACCAGCCGGCCGCACCACTCCGGGGCGTGCGGGGTAAAGCCCGAATAGGCCGCCCGCGGAGGTGAGGGGCGAGCGCCCGTCCGGGTGCGCGGCATCGTCCAGCACCTGCATTTCTGGGCCGCTCTCAAAGGGGTACTCGAGATCTTCGCTCACCCGGTAGAAAATGCCGCTGTTGCCTCCTGGTGCCACCTTCCATTCCAGCACCAGCTCGAAATCACGATACTGGTCAGTCGTTACGATATCCCCGCCCTGGGCGACCCGGGTGATGGCACCATCCACCACTCGCCAGCCGTCTGGCGCGACAGCCTTTCTATATCCCCGCCAGTTCGCCATTGTCCGGCCGTCAAACAGGGAACGCCACCCTGCGGCGCGCTCGCTCGGCGTCAGCATCTTGACTGAATCCTCCTGAGCGGGAGGAGCGGCGCCAGGCCGGGAACATGCGAAAGAGAGCCAGCAACCGACGCTCGCGACCAGCGCCAGCGCCTTCATCGGCCGATTAGCTGGGAAAGCACGAACTCAACCGCCAGATCAGTGGTGTTCCAGAGCTGCACGTCTGAACTGGTTCCATAGCGAACGGGAACCAGCCGCCTCCCCTGGATCTCATAGCTCCAGAGCTCGTTGTGCTGCAACCCCGAAGCATCGACCGCCGCGCGGATTTGACCAAGTGCCTCGCGTAATCCGGAAGCCTTGTTTCCGGCGGTTTGGCTGGGGGACGATCTTATCTGGTTAGCCAACCCCTGCAGCAGGAGGTTCACCTCGCGTCCCCACACTACCCGTGGGCCGTGATACCGATCCTCCTCGAAGCGCTTCCAGATCCGAGGCGACGCGTAGGCGTCGTTGGCTACCAGTGGTCCCAGCCCAGCCACGAACAACCCCACCGGATACGGCCGCAGGAAGGATAGCAGATCTTCGCGAAGGTCACTCGGGCGCAACGCGGGGTTCAGAAAGAGGTCAGTTGCGGGGTCGGTATTTACCACCGGGATCGGGGTACCTGCGGAGTCGAGCGCAAGGGCCAGAAAGGTGAGCGAATCCCGGGGCTCTTTCTGATTGCGAAGCCCTCTGCGCCAGAATTGCTGCTCGGTCTGAGGCAGGGAGCTGAGTTTGGCCTCGACTTGGCTCCGGATGTACTTGACCGGGTAGGTGACAGCAAAGTGTCGCCGGGCGCCGCTCCATGCCGCGATGGCGCGGGTGAGCGAGCTGGAATCGCGCGCATATTCTAGGAGCGGCGATTCGCGGAGCACTGGTGCCAGCGTGTCGAGACTGCGCGCAGGGAAGCCGAGCTCACTCAATGATCTTAGGATGCTGGCCGTGCTCTTCAGGGCCGCCGGCGCCCAGATCGCGTTTATGTCCATGGCAAAGCGACCACCCGCATACCCGGCATCGCTATCCCGCCAGCTGGCGGAGCGCCAGTGGATCGAGTCACGCTTGGGAAAGCTGACCAGGTTACCGGCCTCTGACTGGAGCACGTAGGCACGGGTCAAGCCGGAGACCAGCGCCAGCTCCCGGAGCAGGAGGACCAGCCGGCTGGTGCCGTCGCCTTTCTCCAGGAGGAACCGGCGCTTGGCATCGGGGGCAAGCGCAGTATCGGCCAGGTAGCGGGCCGCGAGCACCGGCAACTGGAATTCGTCGTCCACCATGAAATAGTTCTCCCGGGTGCTCTGCAGATCGCGAAGAATCTGCCGGGCCTGCTCCAGGATCTGGTCCGCCTGGTGTTTCTGCTCGAGTGCACTCGCGTAGCTGGTAATCAGCGAATCGTACACGACGGCCTGCTCCCGGATGGCCTGGCCGCCGAGTGCCTCCTCGTGACTTACGTCGCCCTTGCGCCCGAGCTTCCGCAACACGCTCGCGATCACATGCTCGGACATGGCCGGCAACCAGATGGGCCGCATCATGAGGGCGGTCACCATCATGTCCCGGCCGAAATAGGTGGCAAAGTTGGGCAAGCCGGCCATCAGTTTCTCTTCCGAGCTGAGCAGCTCGACCCCGCGCACTTGACGCTCCATACGCCGTGCGTAGCCGCTGCCGGCGCTGTCACGATTGGCATTCGCCAGGAAGCCGAGAAACTCGGGGGTGAAGATCTGTTCTCGGGCGAGCGGTGTGAGCGGTGCGGCATCGGTGGTGACTCGAACCGAGAAATGGATCTCGGATCCCGGCCGGGTCCGTAGGGACACGGCACGCCCGACCATCTGCGCCTTGACTCGGCGGGGATCGGTCCACAGCTCCAGCACCAGGCGATTGCGGCCGTCCAACGAGGGTCGCTCCACCCGCATGATCTGGAGAGTATCGCTGCCGGAGGAGCTCACTCGGGGATCGAGCCGGGACCGCAACTCCTCCAGTGTGCCGGCTCGGAGCAGCCTGAGGTGGCTTGCTTGCTCGGCGGGAGGAAGCTTGGCTACGGCGGCGACCAGGAGAGTCTCTTCGGCCACCCGGAAGGGAGAGGCGGCGAAGGGGCGCAGGTGGCGCTTGGCGTAGACGAAGTCCCGCTCGATCCGCATGGAGCCGAGCACGAACCAGCCGAGATCCACCCGAGAGATCGGAGCGGAGAGCTGGTATTCGAGGGTACGGGCCGCTCCTGAGTCGGAGACCTGAGCTGTCTCCGCGCCCCATTCGAGCGGTGCCGGCCGGCCGGCGGCGTCGCGGGCGGTGAAACCAGCGCTCTCGTTGGCGGCATCGGCCCAGACCAGGACGGTGCGGCCGCCCCGTGGCTGGTGATAGATCTGAACCGTGTTGTTTTTGGAGTCGCGGTAGAACCGGGTCTTGTACCCCTGGTAGGCGGCAGTGTCGTCCAATCCTGGTTCGGGGAACTCGAGCACCGGACGCCTTGGCTGGTTCTGCGCGGGAGGAGCGACATACCCTTCGCACGCTGCAGTACCTGCTACGCTGGCGCTACGGCGACCGGGATGTACGGGCAGGTACTGACGCGCGCTGCGGGTATCCCGCTCCTCCCGCTGGCCCGTCCCGAGAGCCAAGTCGGAAATCGGGTTGACCGTGCTCCTCGATTTATCCTGGATGCTCGTCGCTTGCGGATCGGGACGTCCGGACCGCGCGTCAGTACCTGCCTCAAGACCTCGGAGGCCGGTGTCTGAGCGTAGCAGGTACTGCAGCGCGGGGAGGACGGGCTGATCCGCAAGCGCAATACCCGTGAGCCCGCCGGCTATCAGTGCCGGTGCCAGGGACAACAGGTAGATGATCATCTGGCTTTATGAGGGGTGATACGTCGCCCGGCAGAGTCTATGACTACATCATAGCGCCGGCCGCGAGAATAAACGTTCCGCAGAGTAACCCGCTTGATGCGACCGGGCAGGATCGGCGGAAACGCCGGCTCCAGCCCCTTCTCCTTCCAGCGCAAGCCGGTATAGCCATAGATCACCTGCTGCAGGAAACCTCCGGCGCCGGTCACGAAGTTGACCGCGTCCTTCTTCTCCGGTGTTTCCGAAAGCATCAGGAACGGCCCCTGGAGCCAGCCTCGATAGCTGTGCGGCAGGAGGGAATCAATCATAGCCCGGTCGCCCAACTCAGCCGCGTCAACCGACAGCAGGGTAGAGCCCATCATCGCTCCGGGTCCCTCGGTCAACAAGCGCCGGACGGCCTGCTCCAGCTGGGTCCGCTTGGCCCGCTCGCTCATCGGCAACCCCAGGGGATAAGCGAGGAGGGGCGTGACATCCCCCAGTGTTGAATCCGGCGCACCTGCATAGGTCCGGTAGAACTCGCTAGTCGAGTCGTAGGGCAGATGCAGCTTGGCTGCCACCTCCATCCATCGAGGATTGGGCTTGGTTTGCAGTTGCCGGCTGGCCCTGGTAGCAATCTCGAGATTGAGGCGCGCGACCGCGTTGGTGTACGCATCGTCGCTGACCCCAATCAGCCCCTCCGACACCGAAACGACATTGCGAATGTGATACCGGCCATCGGCGGAGTCGTAGGCCGACCGGCTGACCCAGAAGTCCGCCGTCTCCTGAATGACCGGATACCCTTCCCGCCGAAGCCAGCTGGAGTCTGCCGTCGCCAGAAAGTACTGCCACTGGGCCAGGGCGACGTCACCATTGACATGGATTTCGGAGCGGGCGTTCTGGATTGCGAAGTACGGTGTGGTCTCCTCTCCCAGCTCGTCCGCTTCCCAAGGATACATCGCCCCGCGGAACCCATTCGCCTCGGC
Organism: Gemmatimonadales bacterium; assembly: GCA_035649975.1. Lineage (GTDB taxonomy): Bacteria > Gemmatimonadota > Gemmatimonadetes > Gemmatimonadales > GWC2-71-9 > CAVVWJ01. The sequence continues at coordinate 3,234 of DASRIN010000209.1, read as the reverse complement.
ATTGGCTCTGGCGCTCGGGAGCGTCCGGGTGCGGAATGCCACCAGTGAGTGAGCCAGGTCGGGATGCAATGCCAGCAGGGGAGGGAACATCCAGGTATCCGAGTCCCAGAAGATGTGGCCGTAGTACCCGGCGCTGGACAGCCCCATGGGCGGAATGCCCAGGTTGGTGCCTGAGTCGGCGCTGCAGAGCAGATAGAACAGCATCGAGCGAACCACCCGCTGCAGCTCCGGGTCACCTTCCACCTCGATGTCGCTCTCCCACCGTCGATGCCAGGCCCGCGCGTTCGCCTCCTCGAGGGCCTTGAAGCCGCGGGCCGTGCCGGCTCGGGCCAGCTCCCCGGCCCTGGCAACCAGAGGTTTCTCCGAAGATGAGACGAGGGCACTGGAGACCTGGAAGAAGGCATAGGTCGCACCAGGTTCGGTGTCGAACGTCAGCTCCACCATCGCAGTGTCGCCTGAAGTCACGGTGCGCGCGCTGGGGTTCTTGAGCGATCGGGGCCAGGTTATCTCGGCTGCTTGAGCCAGCGTCGTAGAGCGCCCCTCAGGCTGAGCCGCCGTTGCCAGCCGGGCTCCCTGGGAGGTTCGGGTGACCTGGCGCGAGCGGACCATCATGTGCCCCGGATACCAGATGTCACCCGGCTTCCAGGCCGGGTCGGCCTTATCCAGCCGGGCGAGCGGAAGGCGCTTGGGCGGGCGCCGGCCCAGAATCGCGAACCGTACTCCCAAACGGCTGGCGTACTGGGGAGTCAGTTCCAGTTGCACCACCGACAGCCCAGGGTCCGCCCGGGACACAAAGGTCCGGGTCCGAACCGCGACTTTGCCGACGCTGTTGTTCCAGACGTAGCTCGTGAGAACGGTCCCCCGCCGCATGTCGAGCACCTGGCGGTAGTCGTCGATGGCCGCCGCGCTCACCGCCGTGGAGTCGAGCCCGTGGGTCCCATCAGATACACCGATCGCGTTCCAGGCGGGAATCGCGACGATGCGGGGGACGTCATCGCCGGCGTGGTCGTACAGCCCGGCAAGGAAGGATGAGGACGCACCGATACCCAGCGCCGGAATCACTACCCCGAGATGACCGTTCGCGATAAAGGGCGACGGCACCCGGCTGGGATCAGTGGTCGAGAGCAGGAACGAAGAGTCCTGGGGGGACTGGCCCGTAGCCTGAGCCGCCAGCCGGACGGCAAGAATTAGAGGAACCAGACCAGTCCCCAGGGCTCGGTGCACCATCATCCTGGAATCCTATAACAGACGGCGGTGGGCCCGAAGACCCACCGCCGGTAATACTGCGTTCCATTGAATGCTTGCAGACTCAGCGGTCCTGCGGGCCGCGACCTCCGAAATCGTACTCGATTGATGCCTGCACTCGACGGGGCAGAAGGGGCCGGGCAAAGAACAAGGTGGAGCCTGCGCCCACAATGCGCGGATTACCTTCCTCGAGACCCTTGCTCTGAAATGCGTTCAGCACATCGAGGTTGATCCTCGTTCCCGCGTTTGGAATCGCGAAGCCCAGGCCGAAGTTGAAGTACTCGTACGCGGGCAACTTGATGCCGGAGATCCGATCTCTCGGTGATTCGACGAAGCGGGAACCAACCCAATGGAAGTCTGCCTTGAGCTGGAGCCCAGCGGCCCGACCTGGTGAGTAGAAAGCCGCCACGTTGCCGATCGTGTTCGGCACACCACCGAGCCGCACGCCGACCAGGCTGTCGATCCCAGGGCCCTGCTCGGCTTGGAGCACCGTACCGCTGCCCAGGAGCTGAAGGCCTTCCAGCGGCGTGACGGATACCTCGGCCTCGACGCCGTAGGAGCGAGCCTCTGGATCGCTTGTGGTTCGCCAGGTTGTTTCCCCGGTCACCGGATCGATTACCGAACCCTGTCCGGTGATATTCTTGAGCTTGGTATAGAAACCGTTGACCGCAAATCCTATTCGGTCGGCGGCATATTTCACACCGCCCTCCGCAGTCTGGACCTCTTCCGGCTCGAAGAGATCTACTTGCTCCTGGACTTTGTTCTCCAGGAACTTGTCCAGTTCGGGCATCCTGTAGCCGCGCGCAGCCGACGCGTACAGACCCACATGCTCATTGAGTCGGTAGTTCAGCCCCACCGAAGCCGACCAGTCGGTAAGGGCACGGCTCAAGTGTCTGAACGTGTTGTTGCCGAATTTGATGTTGTCATAGGGGGTGTCTGGATTGGTGTCCAGATCGAAGTCGGCCGTGTTTTCCGAGGTCTGCACGAAATTGTTGTATTCCACCCGTGCGCCCAGATCAGCCCGGAGCCGCTGGGTGAGCTGAACTTCGCCGCCGATCGTTCCGGATACGATGGAGGTCTGTCCCGATCCATTCTGGTAATTTGAGACGAATTTCTTGAAGCCGTTTTGCGTGATGTTGACCGGCGCTCCGCCTCCAGCGGGAGTGACCACCAGATCGAGGAAGCGAGGAATGTCTCGAATGTCGGTCATGATATCGGTAAAGAACCAGTGATTATCCTGGGTGTAATTGGCAAAGTACCCACCGAGCGAGAGCGAGTGCGCCCCGAACCTCCGCTGCACGCTCAGTTGATTCTGAACTGCGGAAATCGGCTTGTCGATGTGCCATTCACCCTGACGGGCAACCAGTCCGTTTGGGGTATCGAAGGGAATCTTGTTTCCCGCAGCGTCGAGGTGATTGGTGAAGAAATACTGGCCGGTGCTCCCCGCGGGAAATCCGAGCCCACCAGAACCCAGGGGAGCCGTGATAAAGTCAGCCGCAGTGAACAAGTTACCGTTCGGTATGGCATTCCATTCCTGGTTGTTCCGCATAACTCCAGCGGTATTCTGGAGATGCCAATCATCCGAGAGGTCCAGCGACACGTCGGCGGTAAACCAGGTTCCCTTGGTCTTGAGCCCATTGTCTAGCGGAAGTCTCAGCGGCTCATTCGGAGTTCGTACGGTAATATCCAGCCCTTCCGGCGTGACCATGGAGCCGTAGTCGCCGAACCCGGGGACGTACTGTGGGTCGGTGGGATTGGTGAAGGGGAGGGGAACGATGAACAGGTTCCTGTCATCCAGGTACTTTGCCGAAAACCGGATGTACCCATTGTCTAACAGGCGGGTGATACTGGCCTTTAACTGTCCACCCCGAATGCCAGGGTACCCGGGATCGCGCACCCCGTGGTCATAGCGATAGAACCCACCGGCACTGAACCGCCAGTCGTCCCCGAACGGGCCGTTCATGTTGAGATCGTACCGCGCGAGGCCCT
>DASRIN010000208.1:0-2929 GCA_035649975.1 Gemmatimonadales bacterium | reverse complement strand
AAGGATTTTGCGTTCGCGAAGTCTCTGCTGAAGCTGCCCTCATTCTCCGCACCTGAGATCGGGGGGGCGCTCTTCGGCAAGGTCAGCATCGATCGCTTCAAGCAGGCTGCCTATTGGGCCGAGCTGGCTCAACAGTATATGCCACCCGGCCTGCTGCCGCGTCCGACGCCCGGACCCCAGCGTCTGCGGGCGTCGGGCGAGACCATCGAATTTCCCAAGGCCAAGGACTTCCCCCAATTCCTGTTGCAGGAGGGGCAGCTCGACTTCTCCATCGGCGGAGACAGTCCTATTCAGGGGGCCTACACCGCCACGGTTGAGGGACTGACCTCAACGCCGGCACTCTATGGACGCCCTGCCAGGATCACTGCCGGCCGCCGGGCCGCATCCTCGGCCATCGCCTCGATCGATGTCGGGGCTATCATCGACCATGTCGCCGCCCAGACTCACGATTCGGCGCATGCGCGTCTGCAGGGCATCGCGCTCCCATCGTTCGACCTCCCCGGTCTCCCGTTGCGACTGCAGCCGGGGACCGGCTCCAGCAGTCTGACTTTCTCGATGCGGAACGCCGGCGCCCACCTATTGGGCCGCTGGGCGGTCGAATCCAAGCAGGTGAAATGGGTGGCTGACACCACCGGCCGACAGCTGAACGAGCTCGAACGGCTGGTGGTCCGCGTCGTGTCTGGACTCAATGATCTGCAGGTCGTGGCGGAGCTGGGCGGAAGCATGGCCTCGCCTAAATTTTCGGTGGCCAGCAACCTGGACAAGGCGATCTCCCAGCGGCTTCAGGCCGTGGTCGGGGAGGAAGTGGCCCGGGCCGAGAAGATGGTCAGAGCCAAGGTCGATAGTCTGGTAGCCGACAAGGTTGAGCCGGTTAAGCGCCAGGTGGCAGCCGTCCAGGCTCAGGCGACCGGGCGAGTTCAGGCCGAAAAGCAGCGGCTCGACCAGGTCGAGAAGCAGCTGAATGCCGAGCTCCAGCGGCTGACCCGCGGGCTGGTGCCGGGGTTAGAGCTTCCCAAGATCAAGCTGTAAACCGACTACCTACAGCACACGAAACCATGCGCATCGGAGTTCCGCGAGAGACTCTACCGGGCGAGCGCCGGGTGGCGCTCGTTCCTGAGTCCGGCAAGAAGCTCATCCAGGCGGGGTACGCCATCTCGATCGAATCCGGAGCCGGCCAGGAGGCCGGTTTCTCCGATGCCGCCTACCGCGACGTCGGGGTCACGGTCGAGCCCGACCCTGCGGCCCTGCTCAGAGCGTCGGACCTGGTGCTCAAGGTGAACGCACCCGGTTCCCGGAATGGGCAGGGAAGCGAAACCGAGTGGATGCGCGAAGGTGCCATCTACGTCGGCTCTCTGATGCCACTGCGGAATCTGAATGCGGTGCGCGCGCTCGCCGCCCGACGGATTACGGCGTTTTCCACCGACGCCATCCCTCGCACGACCCGGGCCCAGTCGATGGACACACTCTCCTCGATGGCCAACATTGCCGGCTACAAGGGGGCGCTGCTCGCCGCCACCGAGCTGAACAAGTATTTCCCTATGCTGATGACGGCGGCCGGTACCGTCCCGCCGGCCAAGGTGTTCATCATCGGGGCCGGGGTTGCGGGCCTCCAGGCCATTGCCACGGCTCGGCGGCTGGGCGCAAACGTCTTTGCCACCGATGTGCGACCCGAGGTCAAGGAACAGATCGAGAGTGTCGGGGCCAAGTATGTAGGCATCGAGCTCAAGGAAAGCGCTGCAGCCGGCGGCGGGTACGCCAAGGAGCTTTCCGAGGAAGACCAGCAGCGGCAGCGGGAGTTGCTGGTGGACCAGTGTGCCCAGTCCGACGCCGTCATCACCACCGCCCTGATCGGGGGTGTGTTTGCTCCCCGGCTCATCTCGGCGGAGATGGTGCGCTCGATGAAGCCGGGATCGGTCATCGTGGACCTGGCCGCCGAGGGCGGCGGGAACTGCGAGCTGTCCCGGCCGGGGGAAACGGTAGTCGAGAGTGGAGTTGCCATCCTGGCTCCGCTCAACCTTCCCTCCACCATGCCCTTGCACGCCAGTCTGCTGTTCTCCCGCAATCTTACCGCGTTCGTTCAGGCCTTCACCAAAGACAAGACCTTTCAGCTCGATCTGACCGACGACATCCAGCAGGGTGCGGTGATCACCCATGACGGCGCGGTGAAGCATCAGCGCACCCAGGACGCTTTACTGAAGGCGGCGCCATGAATCAACCGCTCGATTTCTGGTCCATGATGTTCGTGTTTGTGCTGGCCTCCTTCATCGGGGTTGGCGTGATCCGCCGGGTCTCCCGGTTGCTGCACACCCCGCTGATGTCGATCACGAACGCCATCTCCGCCATCGCGGTGGTCGGCTCGATCATCGTGACCGGGGCCGACTACCCCAGGGAAATCCGGATCATGGGGGCGATCGCGCTGTTCGCCTCGATGACCAACATCGTGAGCGGGTTCCTCATCACCGACCGGATGCTCAAGATGTTCAAGTCGGAGCGCAAGCCGGGATCGGACGGCCGCCCGTGAGCCACGGGATCGTCCAGCTCGCATACCTGGTCGCGACGGTCCTGTTCATCTTCGCGCTGCACTGGATGAACACTCCGGCGACCGCCCGGAAGGCGGTCTATGCCGGCGTCGTCGCCATGGCGATTGCAATCATTGCGACCTGGGCCCAGCCCGAGGTCGTGCACCACGGTTGGATCATCCTCGCCATCATCGCGGGATTCATCGTGGGTGTACCGCTGTCACGGGTGCCGCTCACCGCGGTGCCCCAGCGGACCGCTCTTTCTCACGCCTTTGGTGGACTGGCGGCCGGGCTGGTGGGGACTGCGAAGTACTACCTCTGGGTCTCCGAGGGGCCGGAAAACCTCACCGTATTCCGCATGATCGCCATCATCGTGGAGGTGGTGCTTGGCTTCCTGACGTTCACCGGAA
>DASRIN010000207.1:0-12633 GCA_035649975.1 Gemmatimonadales bacterium | reverse complement strand
AAGTGGCTCAACGTCCCCTATGACTGCGGCTACGCCTTTGTAGCGCATCCAGAGCCCCACCGCGCCGCGATGGAGCATCACGCGAGCTACTTGATCCACGCAAAGGACGCGCGGGACCAGCTCGATTGGACCCCGGACCATTCCCGGCGGGCCCGAGGCTTTGCCACCTATGCAGCGCTAAGGGAGCTGGGACGCAGCGGGCTGGCGGACCTCATCCTGCGCTGCTGCCGCCATGCCCACGCCATCGTCACCCGGATCGGGGCACTGCCCAACGCACGCGCCATCTGCATCCCTCAGATCAACCAGGGGCTGGTGCGGTTCTACGACGGCCGAGAAGAAGCGACTGACGAGGACCACGACCGACGGACCGACGAGGTCATGGCCAGCATCAATGCGAGCGGCGAGGCCTTCTTCACCGGAACCACCTGGCGGGACCGGCGCTGCATGCGGGTCTCGGTCTCCAGCTGGCGCACGACGTCGGGCGACGTGGATCGCGCGGTAGCGGCGGCGGAGCGGGCGCTTCAGGTCGGCGCCGGTCAACCGGTATGACCTATGTCAAACGATGAGGTCTACGCCGCCGGCCTGCTGAACCGAGCCCTCGACCCCGCGACTCAACCGGACGCGATTCAGGCCTTCCTCCGCGCAGAGCTGGACCTGCTGCGCGAGACAGTCGAACCGGGGATGCGGGTGCTCGATGTAGGCTGCGGTACCGGGCGCCACCTGCTCCTTCTGTCCGAGCGGCTGGATCTTGGCGTCGGCATCGACTACGAGCGCAGCTATATCGCCGAGGCGCTCCGCCGCGCCTCCGGCAGAGCTTTGTACTTCATCGTCTCCGATGCTGCCGCAATGCCGCTCGCCACCCGGTTCGACTTCGCCATGTGTGTCACCAACACTTGGGGCACGATGAGCGACAAGAGTGCCGTGCTGGCCGAGATGCGGCGGCTGGCTCCGAAGCCGGGCAGCAGGCTCCTCTCGGTGTTTTCGGCGAGCTCGTTACCGGCCAGGCGCGAATGGTACCGCCAGTTGGGACACTCCGTGTCGGAGGAAACCGGCGAATACATCGTGACCGCGGGAGGATTTCGATCCGAACACTTTTCCGAGACTCGGCTCCGAAGCATCGTGGGTGATTGCACCATCAGCGCGCTGGCTGATATTGCCTACGTCGTAAGATTCTAGAGCCTTTTGGATGGGCTTGCTGGTCCTTGCAAGGGAGCGACTGATGCGATGCTTCGTGGGCACCATTCTCTGCCTCACGTCGGCGCTGCAGGCCCAGACCGCGCCGCCCTCCTCCGCGCCGTTCCGGGAAAAACAGATCCCCCGCGAGGCTGGCTTCCGGGTCTTCATCGTGCCCGATATGGAAGGCATGGGAAGCGCGGTTGACATCCGCGAGGTCATCGCCGGAAACGAGGGAGAGCGGTACAAGGAGCTCACCAGCCCCGACTACTGGGACCGCTTTCGCCTGCTGCTCACCCGCGAAGTCAACGCGACGATCCGAGGCGCCCGCAGCGCCGGCGCCCGGAGCTTCGTCGTCAATGAGGGACACGGCGGCAACCTCTTCGCCAACGTGCTCCCCTGGGAGCTCGACAGCTCGGCGATCCTGGTGCGCGGCTTTCCCAAGCCGCTGGTGATGGTGACCGGCATCGACAGCAGCTTCGGCACTCTGATGTTTACCGGGGCCCACGCCAACGCCGGTAGCCCCGGGGTCCTGGCACACAACTTTGCGTTCGACTCGTTCACCGTTAACGGAAACATCCTCAATGAGGTCGGCATCAACGCGCTGATCGCGGGCGAGCTGGGTGTCTCCGTGTCCCTGGTGAGCGGCGACGACGTGCTGATCGCGGAGACCCAGAAGATCGTCCCTAGCGGCTTCGTCGCCATCGTCACCAAGCGCGCGGTGGGCCGCAGCGCCGCCATTACCTACAGTCCGGCGAAGGTGCGGCGGATGCTGCAGGCCGGGGCGGCGGAGGCGGTGCGCCGAGAGCGGCGGGGTGACTTCAAACCGTTCACGATGGCTCGGCCCTATCGCGTCGAGTTCAAGCTGCGCCAGACCTATCCCGACAGCATCGTACAGGCGGTGGCCGGACTTCAGGAGTTCAAGCTGGAGCGCAAGGGGGATCGACACTTCAGCTACGTCACCGACAGTGCACGGCAGATGGGTTGGCTACTTGACGCAATCGAAGAGGCGGTGCTCCGGTGAAGCCCGCAATCATGGCAGCGGTGCTCGCCGTTCCGGGGCCGGCCTGGAGCCAGGGTCAGGTCGCGCGCGACACGATGCCGCGTGACACCACTCCTCCGGCTGCCGCGTTCGGGGTGACCGAATACCGGCTCGCCCGCCAAAAGCTGGAGCAGGACATGCAGCGCGGGGGGTTCAGCGTCTACATCATCGCCGACATGGAGGGGCTGGCCGGCGCCGTCCGCAATCAGACCGAGATGCGCCCGGTGAGCCGCGGCGGCTCCCCCCAGCACGAGAGGTTCCGTCAGGAGCTGACCGACGAGGTGAACGCGCTCATTACCGGGGCTCGCGCTGCGGGAGCCACCCAGTTCATCGTGAACGAGGGGCACGGCGGCACCCTCTTCCGCAACGTGCTGGTGGACCGGCTGGATCCGGAGGCGATCTTGATCCGCGGCTATCCCAAGCCCATCGTGATGTCCACTGGGATGAACCCGATGGTCGACGCCATGATGATCGTCGGCGCTCACGCAAACGCCGGAAGCCCAGGGATCATCTCTCACAACTTTGCCTTCGACTCGTTCACCGTAAATGGGAAGGTGCTCAACGAAGCCGGGATTGCAGCGTTCATCGGCGGTGAGATGGGAGTGCCGCTGGGACTCGCCAGCGGCGACGACGTGCTGACGGCAGAGACCCGCGAGATGCTCGGACCGATCGAGACCGTCACCGTGAAGACCGCCTTCTCTCGCTCGGCCGCCGCGGTACTCCCCCCGGCAACGGTCCACCGCACGCTCCGCCAGGCAGCTGCCCGCGCGGTGCGCCGGGTCAAGACAGGTGAGCTCAAGCCGCTGAAGCTCCAGAAGCCTTACCGGGTTCGCTTCTGCCTCCGCCGGTCCTTCACCGAGGACGAGTGGGTGCGGAAGACGGTAGGCCGGCTGGAAGGCGTCGCTGACGGCGCGAGCCCCGGGTGCTTTGTCTACACCAGCAACTCGGCGGAGGAAGTCGGGAATCTGCTCAATGAGGTCGAATGGACCGTGCTCAAGCCCTGAGCCGGGGAGTTATACCCAATGGAAATTCGGACAGCAGGGCAGTTCCTGGAATATTGGCACAGTTTGCGGGGTCGCACTCGGCGAGTCGTAACTCTCATTCCGCCGGGCCAGCTCGAATGGACCCACCGCCCTCGTGCATTCACTCTGGGAGATTTGGTCCGCCATCTGGCTGCCATCGAGCGCTACATGTACGCCGAGACTGTGGCTGGGCGTCCCAGCCGGTACCCGGGCTGCGGCCGAGAGCTGGCCGATGGGTACGAAGCCGTACTAGCCTATTTCGATCGGCTGGACCAGGAAAGCCGGGACATCATTGGCGCCCTCAGTGATGCTGACCTTCAGAGGAAATGCCACACGCCGGCAGGCAGCGAGATCACCACCTGGAAATGGCTGCGAGCCATGGCTGAGCACGAGGTGCATCACCGAGGGCAGATCTACCTCATGCTGGGCATGCTGGCCGTTCCCACCCCTCCTCTGTTCGGGCTCACCGCCGAGGAAGTCCGAGACCGGTCCACCCCCTCGCCCTTGGTGTAGTTGCTGCCCTCCCCGCCCGGTCTCAGATTGGTGGTTCACACTGAGATCGAGTCCGAATGCACCGACGCAGAAGCCGCGAGCTCTGGGGCGTCATTATCCGTGCCGGCCTCAGCTGCGCCCTTGGTGTGGGCCTGGTCCTGATCCCGGCGGCTTGCCGGGATCGGGCGACAGCGTATCGAGCAGTGTCAGCCTCTGCCAAAGTTCCCGGGTACTTCTCGGTTCGCGGGCTTCCACCAGTAAAAGGCGTTCTGCTGCTAAGTCCTTCTGGCCTGGAGTTCCGTTCGGCATCTGGTTCCACCCTGGTCAGCTATCGCGCCTTCCGGCGCATCGGTCCCGCGTCCCTGTCCGACCAGAATGCAGCTGCCGCGTCCCTGGCCTATACCGGACGAATCGGATCCAGAACGTCCTATGTATTCCGGATCAAGGATGGCGTGTTCGAAACCACCGATCCCGGGCCACTGCTTCATGTGCTCGCCGACCTGGTGCTTTTCGAGAACCAAACGAACGAAGATCTCTTCGGGATCCCAGGCCAGACTCCAGACACCGTGGCGATGTGGGGGGCGGTGCATCGCCTAGTCACGAGCCCCTATGCGGACACCCTGTACGCTCTCTTCGGCCGCCCAGTGAGGACTACCGGACTGGTCGGTGCTCGCGGTGCCCGGGAGGGCAACCTGGCCGAATACGTTCGCTCCCGCGATTCAGTGGCACTGGATCCAGTCCGGATCGGAAGCGAAGTTCGACTTCGCCATGCACTGGCTCATGAGCTGGGGCACCGGTGGGAACAGCAGGCGCCCCGCCAGGTGGACTCGATCATGTTCCGGGTAAGTGAGATCAACGACCGCGAGAGATATGGTCATCAGAGCGCGTCCGAGCAGCGGGCGGAAGCGATCGCTTTTGCCGTGCACTTCCTGCAGAGCACGGCAGGGGATGCCGTTCTACCTCGCGACGCCGTCGAATGGCTCCAGCACTATGACTTCCTAATCCCGGGGACCCGGTCGATGGTGCGCTACCTGGTCGGCCGGCCGACCTATGCGCACCACCCCTTGCGGGTGGTACTTCTCAGCGACGCTTGGTAGCTGGTGAGGCGCCGCTTCGTAGCGGCGTCAGTTGGGGGTCCAGGGCGTCCGCCACTGACCACCCGAACACGCTGGTCCAGTCCTCCTTCATGCTAATCATGGTCCACCCCTGCGCCTTCGCCCGCTGGACCGAGGCCTCTGCGCCGGCGGTGTACTCGAACTCGCGATCGGCATCGTCATGGACCAGCAACAAGCGCAAGGCCGGACGGGATGACCCACCGGCGAATTCCAGCATCGGGATATCAGCATTGGAATTTCCCACCGCCACGATCGGACGCCGGCCGATTCGGCTCCAGATACGCACCGGCTTAGCTGGACCGTCATCGAACACATCCGGCTGCGCCCGGTAGACGACGGAGCCGCCTCCCTTGTCCTCCCGATAACCCAGCGCGTGTGAGCTCCCGATGATGCGCTCCGGCGGAATGCCGTAGAGCTCGGGGGTGATCGGACGCATGAAGTCCCGATCACCCCCGGAAGCGATGTAGATGCTGAAACCGTTTCCCTCCAGATACCGCATCAGGCCTAGCATGGGCTGATAAACACAGTCCACCAGGGCCCGGCCCAACCACGGGTGGACCGTCTGGTGAAGGAAGGTATAGGCCGCTGCCTCATAATCCTCCACCTTCCAGCCCCGAAACGCCTGCAGGATGCCACGACCCAGCAACTTCACATCGCTGTCGTCTCCCTGGTAATGGCGAGTCACGGCTCGACCCAGCCACTCGTAATCCCGGCTTGATGCGGCCTTCCAGGGCTGACGGTCGCGCAGCGCCGGCCGGCGCTCAACCATCCGCGCCAGCCGTTCCATGATGAACCCCAGCTCGACCGGCATCGGCTTCTCGCACCACAGGGTGCCGTCGTTATCGAAGACTGCGATGCGCTCACCCGGCCGGATGAAATCGGGTGAGTCTCGGTGGGTTACCCGGGCAACAAAATCCTCGATGGCGGCCCTGGTGGCGGTGTCACTCCAGGAGTCGAGCCCTCGGCTGGTCTTTCCGGGCGTCACGAGGAATCCTGCTGCGGTTGGAGTTAGGAGATGTCGCCCCACGGAGGCGCTCAGGGGAAAAGCGCCGGAGACCGCCCAGGGGGGCTAGGCACTGGCGAGGCACGCGCACCGCCCTCGCGAACAAGGAGGATAGCGACACTGTGGGACGGCGCGCCTACCTCATGTGCTGTTGACGGGCGAACATAGGAGAAGAGACCAGGGGATGCCACTGGACTAAAGGCGAGTGCGTGACCGTTCTCGCCAATTCCTACTGCGAGGTGGTGTCTCCCGCGACCGGCATGGCGGCCTGGAGGTTGGCGCTCACGATGGTATCGAGGGCGTTCTCGACCTGGTAGAAGCGGGCGACCTTGGACCCCGGCAGCACCTTCCGAAAGCGGCCAGCGTATTTCTTCTGCAGGTCGAGCTGCCGTTCCCGCAGTTTGAACCAGTCGTCCAGCAGCTTCTTGGCCTGCTCGTCCGACATGGTGGAGGCCTGGTTGGCAAACCGCTCCATGAATTCGAGCCGCTGGTCGCCTAGCTTAGCCACCTCGTTGCGGTACTCCCGGTAGACCGGCCAGAACTTCTCACTCTGCGCCGGGGTCAGTTCCATCATGGACTGGACGATCTCCTGGCGCTGGGTCTGGATATTGGCCCGCGTCAGCTCGATCTCATCCTGACCACTGGAAGGCATGCCCGCCTGTGCCTCTAGCGGTGTCGCGTCAACCGTGCCGGCCAGGGCCAGGCAGACGAGCCAGCTGGAATGGGCGATTCTCATAGCTGTTCTCCTGGGGAACACGCGCGGTGATTTCCCTCGTGGATCGAGCGGTCGGGCCCCCAGCTCGACCGCTCTCGATCGGCAGTACGATGTGGCTGGGAGGGAGGGCAACGAAACTGTCAGTTATACCAGTGGCCGAGACATTCAGGAGACCTCGGCCAAGTTGCCTGAGCGCCGCGCTAAGCTCGCGCCGCGGTCCTGCAGGAAGGCCTCGGGCGTCAGTCCGCCGTAGATCCAGATGAGCGCCGGAACCAGGCCGGACCAGCCAGTCTGATGACTGGCACCCAGGCCCGCACCGTTGTCGCCGTGGAAGTACTCGTAGAAGAGAATCAGGTCTCGCCAGTACGGGTCCTCCTGGAAGATCTTGGTGCCCCCATAAACCGGACGGCGCCCGTCGGCTTCGCGGAGGAAGACGCGCTGCAGCCGCTCGGCGATTTCCCGGCTGATCTCGAAGAGCGTCAGAGGGCGGCCGGAACCGGTTGGGCACTCGATGGTAAAATCGTTTCCATAGAAGGAATAGAGCTGCAGCAGCGCCCGGATCAGGAGAACGTTGACTGGGATCCACACCGGGCCCCTCCAGTTGGAATTGCCACCAAAGAGTCCCGAATCGGATTCGGCGGGACGGTAGCCCACCTGGTACTTCTGCCCGGCGACATCGAAGACGTATGGGTGATCGAGGTGGTAACGGGATAGCGAGCGAATCCCGTAGTCGCCCAGAAATTCCGCGGGGTCGAGCATGCGCGCGAGCACCCGGCGCAACTTGGCTTCGTCCAGGATCGAGAGCATTCGCCGCCCGTTCACTCCTGGCCGGCCGGGCAGATTGATGTTTCGCAGGAGGTCGGGATGCCGCTGGTTGAACTCCCGCACCTGCCGGACGAATTCGGGCAGCCGGCTCAGCACTTCCTCCGGGTAGACGGTGACCGCGCACAGCGGCAGCAGGCCCACCAGTGACCGCACCTTGAGCCGGGTCGCCGATCCATTCGGCAGCCGTAGCACGTCGTAATAGAAACCGTCGGTCTCGTCCCACATCTCATCCTGGCGGTCTCCCACCATATCCATGGCCGACGCAATCCACACGAAATGCTGATAGAACTTGATGGCGAGCTCCTCGTAGGCCGAATCGTGGAGCGCCAGCTCCAGCGCCATCTCGAGCATGTTCTGGGAGAACAGCGCCATCCAGGCAGTTCCGTCCGCCTGCTCCAAATATCCGCCGGTCGGAAGGGGTGAGCTTCGATCGAACACGCCGATGTTGTCCAGCCCGAGGAACCCGCCTTCGAACACATTGCGCCCGCTGCGATCTTTGCGGTTGACCCACCAGGTGAAATTGAGCAGCAGCTTGTGGAAAGCCCGGCGCAGACTGACCAGCGCGGTGTCGCCGAGTAGGTCACGTTGCAGCCGGTAGATGTACATCGTGGCCCAGGCGTGGACCGGCGGGTTTACATCGCTGAAGTTCCACTCATAGGCTGGAATCTGCCCGTTAGGGTGCACGTACTGCTCCCGTAGCATGAGCTGGAGCTGCTGCTGGGCAAAGTCGGGATCCACCAGCGCCAGGGGGATGGCATGAAAGGCCAGGTCCCACGCCGCATACCAGGGATACTCCCACTTATCGGGCATCGAGATGACGTCGGCGTTTACCATATGATACCAGCCGCTGTTCCGTCCACCGCTTCCGGCACCGGCGCCGGACTCTCCCCCACGCCCTCGGAGCCAGGCGCCCACGTCATACATGTACGCCTGTTTGCTCCAGAGCATTCCGGCCAATCCCTGGCGCATGACGGCGGCAGCCTCGCGATCCACCTTCGGCGGAGTGAGCGCGGCGTAGAACTCATCGGCCTCCCGCGCCCGAGTGGCAAGAGTCTCATCGAACTCGACGAACGGGTCCTGGCGTGAGGACGGTGCTCGCGCGCTCAAGCGGAGTCGGAGGACCTGAGTTGCCCCTGGCTCGAGCTCCACGGCATAATGGGCGGCGGCCTTGGTCCCTTTCCGGGCCGGGTTGAGCCCGCCAGCACTTCCACCCACGATGAAGTCGTTGATCGCGTCCTTGACGTAGGGACTGGGATTGGCGCGGCCGAACACTCGGGTGTGGTTGGTCTCGTTGTTGGTGAAGAGCAGCTCTCCGGCACCCTCGCACACCAGGTAGCGGTCGCCTAGATCCTTGTGGTGAGCCACCACGACCTTGGCCCCCCGTCGGTCGGAGCTCTGCTCCAGCAGCGGCTGCCGGGCGTCAGGGGACTGCCACCAGGTATTGCGAAACCAGAGCTGCGGCAGCACCCGAAGCTCTGCGGTGCTGGGTCCTCGATTGACGGCGGTGACCCGGATCAGAATGTCCTCCGGTGAATCCTTCGCGTATTCCACGAAGACGTCGAAATACCGGTTCTCATCGAAGATCCCAGTGTCGATCAGCTCGTACTCGAGCTCGAAGCGGCTTCGTGCGGCGTTGCGCCGAACCAGGTCCTCATAGGGAAACGCGGTCTGGGGATACTTGTACAACATTTTGCAATACGAATGGGTGGGCGTGTTGTCGAGGTAGAAGTAGTACTCCTTCACATCCTCCCCGTGGTTTCCCTCTGCGTTGGTCAGGCCAAAGAGACGCTCCTTGAGGATTGGATCCTGCCCGTTCCAGAGCGCGAGCGCAAAGCACAGGAGCATCCGGTCGTCCGAGAACCCAGCAATACCGTCTTCGCCCCAGCGATAGGCACGTGAGCGAGCCTGGTCGTGGCTGAAATAGGCCCAGGCGTCACCGGTCGCGCTGTAGTCCTCCCGCACCGTGCCCCAGTGGCGCTCGCTCAGATAGGGTCCCCATTTGCGCCAGGGTACTCCCCTATCCCGCGCTTCTCGAAGTCGCCCGTGTTCTCTCGAGATGTCGCTCATGGTAAGCTCGCGGCTCGAGCCTCCTCACGGCTTCGGAGTCAGGGTGAAGTCAGCCCGGCCGCGAGCCGAGGCAAGGACCAGGATGAGCGTCCAGTTCCCGGGCGTTCCCGCTCGGGTTTCGGTGTCCAGGTTCAACTCCAGCAGGGTGGAGTCGACGACTTGACCCACGGCATCCAGGACGACCAGTACACCGTAGCCGTGGTGCAGGAAGCTGTCGTGACGAACCGCGGCCTGCGGCGCCGAGTTGGGCCAGACCCACTCCAGTCGCTCATTGACGTTGCGCAGATCGGTGGCGCTGAACTGGAAACGCTCCGCCGTGTTGACGGTCTGGGGATTGTTCTCCGGACCGAGCAGCCGAACGATGGAATCGGCGCAGCCAAGCACCAGGCCCACGGCGCACAGCCCGAGGAGCTGCCGGCCTCGGCGCCGGCTCATTCCTCCCACCTCGGGATGGCGAGGGAGACGAACACTCGGGCCTCCGACATGTCCTGGTTCACGTCAGGATTGAAAGTGTAGTTGCTGCGGCGCCAGAGCCGGGTATAGGCCAGCCCGGCCCCGAACTTTCCCCGGAGATATGCCCGCGCCTCAGTGCTCAGGTTGAAGATGTCGTGATTTCCAGGGAACCCGCTGATCACTGGGAGGAAGACGTATCCGCCAGACAGGCGAACGGTAGCTTTCCCCGGCCACAGGGCTCGGCCCTCCACCCGACCGCCCAGCCCCACTCCGTAGTCGTAGTCTCGACCCTCGGCCGTGACGAAATAGTCCGAGCGGATGGCCGCGACCGGATTCACCCGGCCCATGACCTCACCGTAGAGCCTCATGCTCCTGTCCGGCTTGGTGTTGGTCACGATGAGACCACCCTGAAAGCCCTGCGCCCCAAAATCGATCACGGGGTTTTGGATGTACTCGTAGGTCATGAAGCCGGCCAGCAGCTTTCCGCCACCCGACCCCAGCGGCTTGGCCCCGAGGTTGCCCCGAACCCGAAGCTCCTGCAGTGGCTTCTGATTGGATGACCGGCTCGCCAGGGTTCCGTAGACTTGAAAGGCGGAGAACGGCTCCCCACCCAGATCCTCCAGCTGTTGACCGTAGAAAACGGAAAACTGGATGAAGGCCTGGTCCAGTGCGCCGGGGGCATCGAGCGAGGACGAGCTGGAGAACCGCCGGTATCCCACGTCCATCGAAGCCTGGATACTGCTAGGACGCCAGTCGGGCGGCGTCTCCGATATGCGGCCTGCTTCGCCCCGAACCAAGCGGTTGAATCCCCGGACCGGATTGATCAGCCCGGCTCCAACTTCACGCACCACCCGGTTCGATCCGGTGGCCTCGTTCTTGAGGGTGAGGGAGGAAAACCGCCAGAGCATCTCCCCCAAGGTGATCCCGCCCAGCGTGGTGTTGGCCAGGTCGTTGGGCGACGGGGCCCACACCTCCCCGAACAACTCCCACATCAAGCTGCCGCCGAAGGCCCAGGGCGTCGATTCCCAGAAGTTGTAGCCGTTGGCCCGGCCGGCATTGAAGTAGAGGCTACCGTGATAGGGGTGGGCAAACTGATTGTTGTTGAACTTGTTGTTGTCCCACTGCCAGGGAAACTTGATGTTGTCGGCCCAGGTGCGGAATGAAATGTTCGACCACTCACCTTCGGTGACCCATTTGGTGAATGCCCAGGGTACGAACTGGACCGCCATCAGCTCGCCGGCCCCCGCCCAGAACCGCTTGGGCGGGTTGCAGTCGGGACAGGGCTGGCGGCCTCGGCCCCACGGAGTACCCCAGCTTGTCACCAGCTGGGCCGGGTGCACCGCCAGCCCGAGCGAGTCGCCGGCCGCGAACTGCGCAAGCGAGTCGGGGATCGCGAACTGCGCGAGGCAGGGTCTCGGGTTGAAGGCCGCGAGCGCGATGCTCAACAAAGCCGGTGCGGCCGCTGGGTGCATCGGGCTTTCTCTCCGCAACGATGAACCTGGATTACGACGTAGGAGCGGGCGGCGGCTCACCCATCAGGACCGGCAGAACTTCCTTGACCGTGAGGGTCAGCGGGATAGCCAGTAGCGCTCCCATCGGTCCGAGCACCACCCCCCAGACAAGCAACGCGATGACGATGAGCAGTGGGGAGAGTCCCAGCCCCCCTCCCATGAGCTTGGGTTTGATCACGTTATCGCCGATGAAATTCACCACGAAGAAGAGGCCGAAGAGCAGCAGGGCGCGGCTCACCCCGTGTTCCAGCAGGGTGACCACGAAAGGAGGAATCATCGAGAGCATGAAGCCGAAGGGCACGAAGGCAAACAGGAAGCAGATCACCGCCCAGAGCACTGCGGCATCGGTGCCCAGCGCGAGCATGATGGCGAGGTCCACCAGCGCAATGACCCCACCAAACATGCCGTTCAGGCCGACGAAGCGTCGCACCAGCCGCATGGCCGAATCCAAGCGGGACCGGAAGGAGCCTGGCGCGGAAGCATTACCCTGAATCAGGGGAATCTCGATCAGGAAGAGCACAACCAGGACGATGGCCAGCAGACCATAGCCGACCAGGCCGAGCGCACCTCGCACCAGCAAGCCCACCCTGCCCATGATCTTGGCCGGGTCAGGCTTGAGCGCCTGGTCTACATCAATCCCCCTGGCCGCGAGCCTCTGCGACACCCCATCCACCAGGTTCGAGAGCGAGCTCTGATACGCAGGAAGGTTCTCCGACAGACGGCTCAGGGAATTTGCCAGCACCACGATCAGAAGAATTCCGCCTAACAAGGACAGCAGCGCGGTGATGGCAATGGCGGCGCCCCGGCCAATCCCCCGCTGCGACAAGAGAAGTGGAACCGGAGAGAGCGTCGCAGCGAGCAACATCGAGAGCAGTATCAGGTTCAATACCGGCGCGGCCGCCTTCATGCCCGCCGCGATGATGACGAGGCCGGCACCCAAGAGGACGACCCGGAGCAGCGGCGACGCTGGGCCGACCGATGTAATCGAGGCTCGCCCAGAGGGCGCGGACGCCCGTGGGAATTCAGTTTTCTCTTCCAACAAGGGGCTCACTGTTTCACCGGCGAGTTGGGTGCGCGCGCTGGATGGCTGATTCATGCCGCGAACCGGCGCATCGCGGTTCCCGGGATTGGCCCTACCAGGATGGGGCAGGACCGTCTCCATCCGAAACTGTCAGTTCTGCCAGTTCCGAAAGGAGGGCCCACGAGCTGCTTTCG
>DASRIN010000206.1:0-3272 GCA_035649975.1 Gemmatimonadales bacterium | reverse complement strand
AGGCCACAATGACCCGATTGGTCTTCCGCACCGATCCATAGATCGTGTCCCAGTCCACTGGCGACAGCGACCGAAGATCGATCACCTCGACGCTGACGCCGTGCTGGTCCTCCATCGCCTTGGCGGCAAGAAGGGTCCGCTGCACCACGGCCCCGTAGGTCACCACGGTCAGATCAGTACCAGGGCGCACCACTTTCGCCTTGCCAAACGGAATCATGAAATTCGGGCCGGGATTGGGCGCCTTGTTGTAGGTCTGCCGATAGAGATGCTTGTGCTCCAGGAAGAGCACGGGGTCCTCGCAGCGGATGGCAGTGCGAAGCAGCCCATTGGCGTCCAGCGAGGTCGATGGGCAGATCACCCTCAGACCCGGCACTCCGGTGAACACTGCGGCGCCGGTCTGGGAGTGATACACCGACCCACCCTTCAGGTATCCCCCGTAGGTAACTCGCACCACGACCGGTGACGCAAAGGCATTGTTCGACCGCCAGCGCATGAGCGCGAGCTCGTTGCGAAGCTGCATGTAGGCGGGCCAGATGTAGTCGAAGAATTGGATCTCGACCACGGGTTTGAGGCCCCGGGTAGCCAGTCCGATGGCCCGGCCGATGATGTTCGCCTCCGCCAGAGGAGAGTTGTACACCCGGGAGCTGCCGAAGGCGCGCTGCAGCCCCCAGGTCACCTTGAACACCCCACCCTTTCCCTTGACGCTCCCCAGGTGCTCCTCCCGGCTGCAGTCGGCCACGTCCTCCCCGAAGAGCACAATGCGGGGATCACGAGCCATCTCATCCCGTAAACAGATATTCAGCAGGTCGACCATGGTGGTGGGGTCGCCTACGAAGTGGGGGTCGTCCTCGGTATCGAACTGCTCCGAAGTCGGATCGACATCGGGCGAGTACACATAGTTGTAGATGGTATCGAGAGCCGGCTGGGGTGACGCCAAGGCGGTCTCGGTGGCGCGCTGCACCTCTTCTTCGACCTGACTCGCGATCTCATCGAGCTCGCCCTGACTGGCGAGACTCCGCTCCAGCAGATACTTGGGGAACCGAACCAGGGGATCCTTCTCCGCGTCGGTCTGGCGTTCGGCCGGAGGCCGGTAGTGGACCTCATCGTCGGAGAGCGAGTGGCTGTAAGGCCGGATGACATGGGCATGGACCAGCGCCGGACCCTTCCGAGCCCGCGCATACTCCACCGCCTTGCTCAGGGCCTCGAACGAGGCGGCGACATCACAGCCGTCCACCTCTTGGATGAAGAGCCCCGGAAAGCCGGTCAGCAGCTTCGAGATCGACCCACCCGGCGTATTTACCTCGACCGGGACCGAGATGGCGTATCCGTTGTCTTCGATCAGGAAGACGACCGGCAGATTGAGGTTGCTGGCGGTACTGAGCGCCTCCCAGAACTCCCCCTCGCTGGTAGTGCCGTCGCCGCTGGTGCAGAGCACCACCTCGTCTCCCCGAATCAAGCGATCCTTGTCGGGAATGCCCTCGATGGTCGAGTACCTGAGCCACGCCTCGGCACACCCGACAGCCTGGAGAAACTGAGTGCCAGTGGGGCTGGAGGCGCTCACGATGTTGAGTTGCTTATGCCCCCAGTGGGATGGCATCTGCCGGCCGCCGGAATTGGGATCGTCGGCGGCTCCTACGGCCGAGAGGAGCTGTTCGGTGGCTGTCATGCCAAGACCGAGGCAGAGAGCACGGTCGCGGTAGTAGGTGTAGAACCAGTCGTAGCTGGGGCGAAACACCTTGGCGGCGGCGGCGAGCACGGCCTCGTGGCCGGCCCCCGAAATCTGGAAGAAGATCCTATTCTGCCGCTTGAGCTGGATCTCTTTATCGTCGATCCGGCGCGCCAGCAGCATGAGGCGGTAAATATCGAGCAGATCCGCCTTTTCCAGCTTGGTTGAGGCCTTGGAGCGGGTGGAGGTCCGAGTCGCCATGGAGCTCGTGGTGCCAGGGTTAGTGGTTGCGACAGCCAGACGCCGAAAGATAGCTAGTGCCGAAAGGGGTGGTGGCGCCCCTCACGGTTTGGAGTACACCAGCTTTCCGCCCACTACTGTCGCCGTCACCCTGGCCTGTTCAATCGATTCAGGCGGGATTCTGGTAAGGTCTCGATCGATGACGGTGATATCCGCCAGGTAGCCGGCTGCGAGCTTGCCCCGGCGCTTCTCGGCAAACATGCCGTAGGCGTTGCCGGAGGTATAGGCGCGCAGCGCCTCCTCGACCGTGATCTTCTCCTGGGGTACCCACCCGCCCGGATTCTTGCCGTCCAACGTCCGGCGGGTCACGGCCGCATAGATGCCGAGGATGGGATCCAGCGGCGCCACCGTCCAGTCGGATCCGAAGGCCAGCCGGGCCTTGGCGTCGAGCAGGGATCGAAAAGCATACGTGGTCTTGATCCGCTCCGGGCCGATCCGCTTCTCGGCCCAGCGTCCGTCGTCGACGGCATGATACGGCTGCATCGAGGCAATCACCCCACTGCGCGCCAGCCGGCCGATGTCCTGCCGGCGGAGGTGCTGGGCGTGCTCGATCCGAAACCGGCGGTCGCGGGGCCCGTGGGCCTTGCTCACGCTGTCGTAGATATCGAGCAACACGCCGTTGGCCCGCTCTCCGATCGCGTGCACCGCCACCTGCAACCCGGCCGAGTCAGCCCCGCCGATCCATGCCCGCAGCGAATCCTCAGGGGTCACCATCAGCCCCGAGGTTTCGGGCGCATCATTGTACGACTGGTAGAAGAGGGCGGTGGTCGAGCCCAGGGAGCCGTCCACGTATCCCTTCACGCCGGCAACCCGGAGCCAATCGTCTCCGCGACCATTCGCCCGCACCGTGTCCGCCATCCGTCGCCAGTCTCCCAGCGGCACATAGACCGACACCCGAGTGGTGAGAGTTCCCTTCCGCTGGGCCCGCTTGAGTGCAGCCACCTCGAACCAGGGGACCGACACGTCAGCCACGGCGGTGACGCCCTTGCTGGCGGCCCAGGCCACCGCCCGGCTGATAGCCGCATCGCTTTGGCTCTGTGATGGTGTCGGGATGGCGGCGTACACCGGGTTCTGGGCCTCGTCCTTGAGCACTCCGGTGGGCGCTCCCGTGGAGTCACGCACGATGGTCCCGCCGGCAATGTCCCGAGTGGAGCGATCCATCCCGGCCAGCCGCAGCGCCGCTGAGTTGGCGAGAGCCATGTGCCCGTCCAACCGGGACACCAGGACCGGGTTGTTTGGGGTCACCGAGTCGATCCAGCTGCGTTCCGGCAGCGGAGTACCCGGCCAGCGCTCATGATCCCAGTCG
>DASRIN010000205.1:0-3778 GCA_035649975.1 Gemmatimonadales bacterium | reverse complement strand
GGGAAGGTGGCGTTGCAGGGGGTGGTGGTGAGCTACCTGCACCACAACGGGCAGGTGGGCTCCCTCGTCGAGCTGAACTGCGAGACCGACTTCGTGGCCCGGACTGAGGGCTTCCAGCAGCTCGCGCGCGACATCGCCCTGCACGTGGCTTCGGCGGACCCGATTGCGGTGAATCCGGAAGATGTCCCGGCCGAGCTCCTCGAGCGGGAGCGGCGGATTGCCGAGGAGCAGGTGGCCCAGGAAGGGAAACCGGAGAACATCCGGGCCAAGATCGTGGACGGGAAGCTCAAGAAGTTCGTTGCCGAGCGTACCCTGGTGGAACAGCCCTTCGTCCGCGACGACAAGAAGACCGTTGGGCAGATGATCAAGGAGGCCTCCGGCACGCTGGGCGAGGTGATCTCGGTTCGGCGCTTTGCCCGGTTCAAGATCGGGGAGGTCTGATGGCCCTTGCCTACACCCGCGCCTTGCTGAAAATCTCAGGTGAGGCGCTGGCCGGCGAGAAGGGTGTTGGGCTCGACTACCATGTGGTCGAGGCGTTTGCGGAGGAGATCAAGGCGGTGCATGGCCTGGGTGTCCACCTGGCGCTCGTGGTCGGTGGCGGGAACATCGTTCGAGGCACCGCCGCCAGCCGGGAAGGATTGGACCGGGTGTCCGCCGACTACATGGGCATGCTGGCAACCGTCATCAATGCCCTGGCTTTGCAGGATGTCCTGGAGAAGATCGGGGTGGATACCCGGGTGATGACCGCTATCCGGATGGAGTCCGTTGCCGAACCCTACATCCGGCGGCGGGCGGTCCGGCACCTGGAGAAGGGACGGCTCATCATCTTTGCGGCGGGCACTGGCAATCCATTCTTCTCGACCGACACAGCGGGCGTGCTGCGGGCGCTCGAAATCGATGCCCAGGTGATCCTCAAGGCCACCAACGTCGACGGGATCTACACCAGCGACCCGCGCACCGAGCCCACCGCCACCTTCATCTCCGAGCTCACTTTCCAGGAAGCCATCGTCAAGAACTATGCGGTCATGGACGCCAACGCGTTCGGACTGTGCAAGGCGAATCATCTGCCCATCATCGTCTTCAACATCAATCAACCCGGCGCTATCACCCGTGTGCTGCAGGGTGAACGGGTAGGGACCATCGTCCGATGAGCACGATCCCGGAACTCACCAGGCATGGCCGCGAGCTGATGCACAAGGCGGTCGAGAGCACCAAGCGGGAGTTCACCTCCATTCGGAGCGGCAAGGCCAGCACCTCGCTGCTCGACATCGTTCGGGTAGAGGCATACGGCTCCTCGGTTCCGCTCAATCAGGTGGCCATGGTCGCCGCTCCCGAGCCCCGCCTGCTCACTGTCCAGCCGTTCGACAAGTCCCTGGCTCACGCCATCGAGAAGGCCATCCGCGATTCGGATCTCGGCCTCAACCCGGCGACCCAGGGCAACCTGATCCGGGTCCCGCTCCCGGCACTCTCGGAGGAGCGTCGCAAGGACCTGGTCAAGGTGGTCCACAAGCTGGGCGAAGAGGGTCGCATTGCTGTGCGCCATGCGCGCACCGAAACCCTCTCCAAGATCAAGAAGCTGGAGAAGATCTCGGAAGACGACAAGCGACACGCTGAAAAGGATATTCAGAAGCTCACCGACGAGCACATCAAGCAGATCGATAACCTGATTCACTCCAAGGAAGCGGAGATCCTGGAAGTCTGAGCGGATGAGCAACGACCTGCTGAAGCGGCTGCGGCTGCACGGGGCGGTACCGGGCCACATTGCCATCATCATGGACGGCAACGGCCGCTGGGCCAAAGGCCGCTCACTTCCGCGACCTCTGGGCCATCACGCCGGCATGAAGGCGGTGCGGGAGGTGGTCGAGGGGTGCCTGGAGGCGGGGGTCGGCGTGCTCACGCTCTTTGCGTTCAGCCAGGAGAACTGGAAGCGGCCGGCCGGCGAGATCGAGGCTCTGATGAAGCTCCTGGAGGAGTACATCGCGCGTGAGGCCGCCGAGCTCCGGGAGCAAAGCGTCGCGGTTCGGGTGCTGGGCCATCTGGATCAGCTGGGCAGCGGCGCTCGACGAGCAATCGACCGAATCACGGCGGAGACCGCAGGCGGGCAGTCGCTGGCGCTCAACCTGTGCATCTCCTACAGTGCGCGGGCGGAGATCGCCCGGGCCGCGCGGATGCTGGCCGAGGAAGCGGCCGCCGGGCGGCTCGACCCCGCCGACATCGACGAGGAGGCGGTGGGACGAATGCTGTACACCGCCGCGTGGCCCGATCCCGATCTGCTGATCCGCACCTCTGGGGAGATGCGGATCTCCAACTTTCTGCTCTGGCAGCTGGCCTATGCCGAGCTGTATGTCACGCCCGTGCTCTGGCCCGACTTCACCCGCCGCCATCTCTTCGAGGCGATTCTGGAGTTTCAGCGGCGCGACCGCCGGTTCGGCCGCGTCGAAGCCGGATGAACGTGGACGCCAATCTCGTCCGGCGGGTCAGCTTCGCGGTCGTGGCCATTCCGCTGGCTCTGGGTCTGATCTGGTATGGCGGCTACCCGCTCGCGATCGTGCTCGGCCTGGTCGGCGCGCTGGGTGCCCGGGAGCTGTTCGAGCTGGCGGGCCGCGGCAATGTGCGCCCGTTGCGGCCGCTCGGAATTGCCAGCGCGGCCCTGCTTCCGCCCTTGGTATATGGCGCCGGCGCTACGCCGGAATCACGGACCTTGGCGTGGCAGGCGGCACCCTATGGCGGCGCCGTATGGGTGATTCTCCTCCTGACCTGGGTCCTGGCGGTCCGCCGGCCGGCTGATCGGCCCCTTTCCGCCGCGGGGGTCACCCTTCTGGCGGTAGCGTACACTGGCGCACTTCCGGCGTTCCTGCTGGCCATTCGGCACAGCCAGTACGGACCGAAGTCCTGGCCGGGCGCCTGGCTGGTATTTTTCCCCCTGGTGGTAACCTGGGTGTGCGACACGGCGGCGATGTTTGGCGGGCGGGTCTTCGCCGGCCCCAAGCTCGCCCCGGAGGTTAGTCCGGGGAAGACCCGCTCCGGCAGTCTGGCGGGCGTGGCTGGCGGGCTTCTGGTGGCTCCTCTCTTCGCGGCCCTGGTTTTCTCCAGGGTGGGACCGGTCATACCACTGGGGCAGTTGCTGGTAATCGCCGGGGTCCTCTCGATCGTGGGGCAGGTTGGTGATCTAGTGGAATCGCTGTTCAAGCGAGAGGCGGGGGTGAAGGACTCGAGCAGCCTGATACCCGGCCATGGAGGCGTGTTGGACCGATTCGATTCGCTGTACTTCGTCGTCCCGACGGCCGCAGCGCTCTACCGCGGGTTTGGTGTCATCTGATGCCGGCTCTGGGAATGCCGCGTGGCGTAGCGCTGCTCGGCTCGACCGGATCGATTGGGCGCAGCACACTCGACGTGCTGCGCCGGCAGCAGGACCATTTCCGCCTGGTGGCGCTGACCGCCGGAAGGAACCGGCAGGAGATGGAAGCGCAGGTGGCTGAGTGGCGCCCTTCCTACGCAGCCCTGGCCGGCCTCGACGGTGACGCTCGGTGGCCAACCGGTCCGGATGTGCTGGTCGAGGCCGCTACCCACCCCGAAGCGGACATCGTGGTGAATGCTGTAGTCGGTGCGGCCGGTCTCGAGGCGACGCTGGCCGCGCTCCGAGCAGGGAAGCGGGTTGCCCTGGCCAACAAGGAGACGTTGGTCATGGCGGGCGATCTCGTGGCCCAGGCTGCCTGTGCCGGCGGTGGAGAGGTGGTGCCCATCGATTCCGAGCACAGCGCGGTGCTCCAGTGTGTCA
>DASRIN010000204.1:0-3522 GCA_035649975.1 Gemmatimonadales bacterium | reverse complement strand
ATGGGCTTCTTCGGAATGCTGTTCTGGATCGCGGTGCTCTGGTTGGCGTACCGGTGGTTCCGCCGGTCGGAGCGCTGTGTGGCCGTGGAGCCGAGGGGATATGCGCCGGGATGGTACGGCAGGGATCGCTACGACCAGGCGCCACGCACCCGGCCTGATGCTCAACAGGAGTATATCGAGTCGTTGGAGAGCCGACTCAGCGAGCTGGAGGAGCGGCTGGACTTTACCGAGCGACTGATCGCCAACCGGCGCGAGTCGGCCTAGTTCCTCATGCCCTCATTGCGGCGGCGAGCACTCCCGGCACGTTTCTCCAGCTGGCGTTCTCTTCCAGAGCCGTCATTCGGGGCATCAGCTTGTGTGCGTTCCGGTGCGATGGGAAGTAGGTCGGCTTCGGCATCGCCGTGATGGGATGCCGGAGCACCGCCTTCTCTACCCGCTCCAGCATCGGTGTGTTGTGGACCCAGCCGGTGCCGCTCTGAATGTTCTCCAGAGTGGAGCTGGGATGGGGCCCCCACGGCGGCGTCACAAAGGCAAAGAGGTAGCCGGACCACGCATTCACGCACACTGACCCATATCGCAGAGTGGCGATGGCGCGCTCGACCGATCCCGCCAGCACCGGGTCCTTCATCACCTTGGGGTGGACCACCAATCCCGCCGAGAGGGTTCCCCAGAGCCGGTTGTTGGCAAAGGTGACGGCTTGGTCGAGAAACTCCACCGGGTCAGCGTTCCCCACCTGAGTCTCGAACACAATGGGACAGAACGATTCCGAGGCGAAGCCACGCTCGCTGGCATCCGCAGCATCGAGATCGCGTACCAAGGTCCAGGGCAAGACCTCCGCGGTCTCGTCGCCGAACCGGAGGATGGACGCGCGGTCTCGTGAATAGAGCCGCCACCGGTCGTGCGCCCCGGGGTAGTACGCCTTCCGGGGCTGCGCCCTGGTGAGCGCGTGCTCGATACCCTCGAGAAACGCATCCCGCTGGGCCCAGCCTTTGGGCAGAATGAGGACCTTGTTGGCATTGCAGTCGAACGCCGCGTTGAACGTCAGCCCAGCCGCGACATCTTCCGCCTGATAGCGTAGCTGCTTGTCGCTGTACGGCCCCGGCAGCACGATGACCGGCGACACATTCCCCAGCTCGGCGGTGATCGGCTTCTGCAGTACCGGCCGGTTCAGCCCCTTTCGGGCCTCGCGCTCGGGCCCCGGATTCCCCCAGACAATGGTGTCGAAGGTGAGATCCGAGCCGGTGAGATGGACCTCGTCCACGTCGGGATGCTGGGCCAGGTACGCACCCTCCTCCGACCCGCCGTACACCACCGCGAGAAAGTTCTGCCGGATCGCGTCGGTAAATGCCTCCTCCAGGAAGGGACCCAGGTAGGCATTTACCGGATGCATCTTGAGGATGCAGGTCTTGCCCTCGTTGAACAGCTTGGTAAGCACATCCATGGACGGAATACCGTTCACGTTTCCGGCGCCCAGCACCAGGACCACCCGCCCGTCGTGATCTGGTCGCTTGTAAAAGCGAGCCCGGGAGTTCTCCATCTCCTCCTCGGTGACGCCGGGCTGAAGGTGCACGTCTACCCGCACGCCCTGAAACAGCAGCCCGTCGATGGGACCGGCCGGAAAGACCTGCACCGTGAGGCGCTGGTCGGCGGTCCGGCCCAGCTTCCCTACTCGAGTGTTGCCGGTCTCCTTCAGTGCGGCCAGAGACTCTCGGATGAGGCGCAGGTGGCGAATCACGAACCACGGGCCCAGCGTCCACTCCTCGCCCTCCAGCGGACTGCCGGCCACGATGCCCTTAGCTGCGCAGGCAGCTTCGACGCTGGATCGGCCCACCCGGAGATAGCCCTGCTGCATGGCGCGGGCGAGCTGCATCCGCTGGTCGAGGGAGAGACCGACGAACTTGCGGGCGCCGTCCTTGAGCCGGCCGACGACCTGGTCGAGCTGTGGCTGCGTAGTCGGTGGTGGTTCGAAGACAACCGAGGAGCCGGTTGCGATTGATGATTCCATGGGTGATCCCTCCTACCGCGGCCAGAGCCAGCCGAAGGTACCTGCAGTCACTAAGCCATACACCAACCCGTCGAATACGTCCTTCCAGGTGTTCCCCCAGGGTTTGCCCCACCAGATCGACTGCTGTACCTGGCTCGCCCCATAGGCCAGAAATCCGACCGCACCCACGATCCGGAATACCTGGAGGTAGGGCGCTCCCGCCGGAATGGCGTGGGCGGCGACATAGGCGATGAAGAGCGATACCAGCAGGGAGAAGACGAACCACTGGGTCAGCGACTTCCCCATGTTCGGGACGCCCGGTCGCATGATGTTGAGCACCGCCACCGGACCCTCGCTGTACTTCTGCTGCATCTCCGGGGTCTTCATCTGGTTCATCTCGGCGCAGTAAGGGATGATGTACTGCGCCGGCGCCGGACTCGCGCCACGGAAGGCCGCCCGCACCGCGTCCTCATTGGGCAGCCGTGTATAGTCCTTCTTATGGTACTTGAGGACCATGTGGATGATCGAGCTGGTGAAGAAGACCAGTACGGCGGAGAGGAGGATCGGACCCCAAAGCGAACCCAGGCTGACCATGGGACCTCCGGTGTCGGGATGTGGATGCTGAGCCGAAAAGCTAGTTCCTCAGTCGCCGGTTTGCGATAGCTCCTTCGCTTCGTTCAGGATGACAGCTATCAGGACGACAGGTCTTTGCCCTCGTTCACCTGCGCCCGGCCGATGGTGTTGTTGTCGGTCCCGAACCAGATCTGTCCGCTGCGCTCATCGAACATCATGTGCCGCACAGTGCCGCCGCCGCTCGGGATCGGGGTGATCCCCAGAAATTTCTCAGTCTTGGGATCGAAGCCGACCAGGCGGTTGGGTTGGGACCCGGTCTCGACCATCCAGAGCCGGTCCTTGTTGTCCGATGTCATGGCGTAGGGTAGTGCGGTCGGTCCGCCCGGCAGCGCCCACTCCTTGAACTGCCCGGTGGCCGGATCCAGCCGGCCGAGAAATCCCCGGGTGTAGTCCACATACCAGATGCGATCGTCGGAGGTGATCGCGATCCGGCGGCCCCGGCTCCGGTCGTTCGGCATCTTGTACTCCCGGAGCTTGAGGGTGGCGGGATCTACGGTAGCGAGCTTGTCGCTCCCGAACTCGTTGAACCAGGGCCGGCCCTTTGAGTCGATCTTTATGCCGTAGGGACGCGCGTTGGCAGTGGGGACTTCGATCAGGTCCACCTTGCCGGTCCCGGTGGCCAGACGTCCCACAAAGTTTCCATTCTGGACCGTGAACCAGATGTTGCCCGTGGGATCCAGCACCAGCGTGTGGGGGTCCCGTGCTTCAGGATTGGGCATGGGATACTTGGTGATCTTGCCGGAGACGGGGTCGAGCTTGCCGATGTGGCCATTCCCGTTGCCGGCATACCAGACCATATCCTTCTGATCGACGATCAAGTTGTGGGGCAGGGTGCCTTCGTCGATCTCGTATCGCCGGAAATCCCCGCTCTTGGGATCGAGGTAGGCTATGTAGTTGCCGACCTG
>DASRIN010000203.1:0-5380 GCA_035649975.1 Gemmatimonadales bacterium | reverse complement strand
ACGTAGTCGCGATTGAGATTGAGCCCCTGGCCATTCGGGTTTTGACCCACTCGGGCGGGCCCATTCTGGCCCGGTCGATTTTTCTCTCCCGGACCCCACTCTTCGTTTCCGTCGGTGTTGTAGATCGGGACCACCAGCAGGACCATGGCGTCCAGGAGCCGGCTCAAGGGCCCGGTCGCAAGGTCACGCAGCAGCATCTGGGAGGCCTCCTTTCCTTCGACCTCCCCGGCGTGGATGTTCCCCTGCAGGTAGACGACCAGCTTGCCGGTCTGACGGGCTTCGGCAGCAGTGGGCACCATCGGCCTTGAAACGACTACGTAGGGCACTCGCCGGCCCTTAGGGCTGGTGGCTAGAGTCTCTATTCGGACGTCGCGGGAGCGCTGCTGCAGCGAGTCGAGGAAGGAGCGAACGTCGGCGTAGGTAGAGGTCTCCCGAAAATCGGTGCGCTCCGGCCTGGTTGTCTGTGCGGCCAGGGGTGGCACCAGCAGGGCCAGCAGCACACCCCCTTCAACGTACCGCATCAGCGCCCCGCGGAACCAGGATTCGGGTCGTCACCACATCGGGAAAATCTTTGTCCATCGTAAAGGTCACCTCCGGCGTCAGGATCGGGTACATCGACGTCCGGAGTGTCTGGCCGGAGGAGCCGCGATACCGGGCCCAGGCATTACGCAGCGCCGGCTCCGATGGAATGCGCGACGGGTCCTGAGCGTAACGGAGGAGCAGAGCGGTGGCAGCCCCTGGAGTGGGGAGTGCCTTGCCCAAGGCCCGAACCAGGGCATAGCCGATTGTATGCTGGTCCTGTGATCCCGGCCGGGCCAGGTCGGCGCGCTTCTCCAGTTCGCCCAGGGTGAGGAGCGGCCACCGCGCTGCGACGGGCCCGAGGATCCGCTCGGCGCTCCACTCGGCGAAACCCTCGGCCAGGTGAGGCTGCACCCCGGGCAACTCGACAAAAGCAGAGTCTCGCTCCGCCAGCCCGCGGGCAAACAGCTCGAGCTGACGACGGCGAAACAGCAGATGCTGCCATTCATGAATCACAGCTCCGATGGCCAACAGTGGCGAGTATCCCGGATCGATCGCCACGGCATCACGAGGCTCGAGAAAGCCGTTCAGGCTCTCCCGGGACTGCCGGGGGACCGTAGTGAGACGGAGGGTTTCGGAGCCGGCACGCAGGAGCGTCAGGCTGGTGTCCCCTCGTGGCAGCCAGCGCAGGCTGCGCAGCAACGCCCCCTGTCCGTGCTGCCGGAGCCATTCGGCAGCACTCGGATTGCGGGTGGTGATCAGCCGAGAGAACAGCTCCGGTGGTATTCCATACTGGGGGACCGCCTGGGGATACCCGAACCACCGGGTTTCTATTCGTGGCAGGTCGGGGTCGAATCTCTGGCCGGCTACGGAAGTCCAGTCGGTCCGAACCAGCTCTCGGAGTGACTTGGCCTGTGGCAGCCACGGCTCATTAAGGAAGAACTCGATGGCCTCCGAATACCAGCGCAGCGCTTCGGTGTACCCGCGAAGGAATACCAAGACGGCAGCTGTTGAGATCGAATCGGAGCGCCACATGTCGGTGCGAGTGGCGGCGAAGGCGGAGGAGTCGGTGGCCGCCAAGACCGCCAAAGCATACATGCCTCGGAGCAGGGTCTCTTCGTCGACCGAATCGACCGCTGAGGGGATTCTGTGGGCGGCGCCGAGCGCGGCACGGGCAGCGCGCCAATGAATCCCGGGCATGCGTAGCCGGGCCCAATCGAGCGCGGCATCGTGAAGGTCTACGATCCATTCGCCCCGAGGACGAAACAGGCGATCGAATCGAGCCCTCGTCGGGTCCGACGGGATAGAGGCTCGGATGGACTCGAGGGTGCGGCGGCTGGCCTGGAGAAGCTCGGTCCGGCGATAAAGGCCCATGACATGGAACGAGCGCTCCGCCGAGAGGGCGGGGTCGCTGAGCGGCTCCACCCCGCTCCATCGTGCCGCCTCCCGGTACGCACGAGTGGTGAGTGACTCGGGGAAGGCGCTGGCCGCCTTAGCCCACGGACCGGGAATACGGACAACCGAGTCGTTGCGACCCATTATGATTTGGCGCAACGTGAAGCGCGGAACTTCTGCTGCCTCAGTGCTGGGAGGAGGTGCTTGAGCGGCAGCCAGAGACGCACTCCATGACAACAGCCCCAGCTGGAGGGTAAGTGCGATGACTGACGACCCGAAGCCGGCACCCCGGCGCCAGGTGCCGCCGTTAATGGACCGGCTGGGCGAACTGTGCAAGACAGGAAAGGATAGTGCCACGTATCTCTGGCAGGTGCCGGATGACGAGAGCGTTCGGCGAAAGATCGCAGGCATTCTGCAGGAGATCAAAGCCGAGGCTGCCAAAGGCGGGCGGCAGGAGATGGGGCGGCTGGCGACCGAGCTGGAGGGTGCTCTCCGAGTGTCGGCGAGCCCGCAGCAAGTCGAGCTGCTCCAGGATGGTTTCGACCGGCTGCTTCGGCTCTGGGCAGCGGCGAAGAGCGGGCTGTTTTAGCGATCCGGCCGGGCCGCCCCGACGTCCTCAACGGCGGCATTGGCCGGACGGCGCTCCACCAGCTTGGCTTGTACGGGAGCACCTTCCGCCAGGCGTTCCTGACCGCCTACCACGACCTGTTCAGCGTTTTCCACTCCGTTCTTGACCTCAACGAACCCGGGAGTCCGTACCCCCAGTTCCACCTGGCGCCGGGTTGCCTTCCCGCCATTGACCACCCAAACGAACGTGGCTCCCTGCAGCGGGAGTATCGCGTCTTCCGGAATCACAACGGCGTTGGGCCGCACGTCGGTGGCCAGACGGGCCTCGATGAACATGCCGGCCTGGAGCTCGCTCCGAGGGTTGGGAACCCTGGCTTTGACCAGGATGGTGCGCCCGGGGAGCTGAACAATGGGATCGACGAAGTCCACCTTGCCGGCGAACTGACGGCCGGGGAGAGCCGCCACCCGGAAGCTGACCTGCTGCCCCACCTTCAACTTATCGGCATAGCGCTCCGGTACCTGGAATACAGCCCGTTGCGGTGTCACGGTCTGGAGCGAGGCCAGGCGGGTGTCGCTGGTGACGTAGTCACCGAGACTCACAAAGCGCTGGCCCACCATCCCGGTAAAGGGAGCCCGCACCAGGGTACGATCCAGTCGCACCTTGAGCCGCTCGAGCTGCGCCTCGTTGCTCCGCATCGTCGCCTCCGCCCGCTCCAGCTCCGATTGGGAGGACGCCTTTTGCCCCAGCAGCTCCCGGGTACGAGCCAGCGATTGACGAGCCAGGTCGCGGTCGGCGGTGGCCTGAGCGACCTGCGCCCGCAGCTCGGCATCGTCGATCTTGAAGAGTGGGGTTCCTCGGGCCACGGGAGTACCCTCCCGGACCAGGATCTGGACCAGACGTCCTTCCACGTCGGGCTTGAGCTCGATCGATTGCACCGCTTCGATCTGGCCGGTGGCCAGAATGGCGTCGATAACCGTATCGGTGCGCGCGGCCGCAGCCTCCACCGGCATTGCCGGCGGACCGCCGCCTTCACCTCCGGCGCCGCCCGGTCCCTTCCCCGTGGACTCTGCCTTGTTACACGCCGCGAGGGCGAGCATCAGAACTGCTAAATCAGATGATCTCACGGGGTGTCCTTGTTGGAGAAGAGTCTACGGCCGAGAATGGCCTCCAGTTGGGCCAGCGCCAGGCGGGTGGTATACCGCGCCTGGACCACCCCAGCTTCGGCCTCGGCAACGCTCACCTGGGCGTCGAGTAGATCCAGAATGGTGCTGGCGCCGGAGCGATAGCGCAGCGACTGCATCCGGTAGTTCTCCCGGGCCACGGTTCCGGCAACATTGGCCAGCTCGACCGCAGCCTTGCTGGTCTCGTACGCATCGTACGAGCTGGTGACGTCGCGCCGCACGGCTCGTTCCAGATCCTCCCGGATGCTACGGGACACGTCGCGGTTCACCCGCGCCCGGGTCACCTCGATCTCCCGGAGGCCGTTGTCCCAGACCGGCAGCGAGACCCCGAAAGTGACGGAGGTGATGTTCGCGGCACCCGGAAAGATCTGGGTGTCGTAGCGCTGATGCACCGCTCCGATCCGGATGGTCGGCAGGTAGTCGCCCCGTTGGGCCTTGAGCGTGGCCTCGGCGGCCCTCTCATTGGCCTGGGCTGCCTGGTACTGCGGCCCCTGCTCCAGTCCCACCCGCAAGGCTTCGGCCAGGCTTATCGGAAGCGGTGGCGCCGGCAGGGTGTCGGCTGGTACGGCACCGACCGGACTTGAGGCGCCGACCCGGCGGGCCAGGTCCAGCTGGGCAGTCCGCAGTGCGTTATGCTGCCGGAGACTGTCGACCTGGGCCCGAATCAGCTCTAGCACCAGTTGGAGGGAGTCGGTCTGGACCGCCGCTCCCGAGGCCACCCGGGCTCGGGCGACGCCCAGGGCTTCGCGAGCCCGAACCGCCCGCTGCTGGGCCACCCGGGCCAGCTCCTGGTTGACCAGCACGTCGTAATAGCTCGACTCGGTTTCCAGGGCCGCCTGAAACCGTTGCTCCAGCTCACCGGCATCCGCGCTGGCGAGTTCCGCCTTGGTGCGGGAGATCTCACTGAACTTCCGCAGGCTGAAAATCTCGTAATCGGCGCTGGCCCGCCCCACCACGAGCGTGCTGGTGGGATTGGCCGGATCCGCCGGGTTGAAGAAGCTCTCCGAGTACTTGGTCTCGTCCAGCCCAACCTCGATGGCCGGCACTACAAAGGCGAGCATGGCGGCCCGCCGGCCCCATTCAGCATCCTCGATCCGCCCCAGGGCACGGACGTAATCCGGATCCAGCTGGGTGGAGCGACGGATTGCTTCGGCAAGCGTTATCCGGGGGATGGAGTCGGCCCGAGGCACCGAGTCCCGGGGGGCCGGCGCCGCCTGAAGCGTCAGCAGCAGCAGAAGCATCACTCGGCCTCCGCCGGAGTCAGAGCCGGTTGCTGCGCGGCACTCCGGCGCCGGGAGCGCTCCACCAGTCCGTCGAAAATCAGGTACACAGTCGGCACCACGTAGAGAGTGAGCAGGGTGGAGAAAACCAGGCCGCCCACGATGGCATAGCCCAACGGACGCCGGCTGAGCGACCCCGCCCCCAGACCCAACGCGATCGGCAGCGCCCCCATGACGGTTGCTACCGAGGTCATCAGAATGGGACGCAGCCGGATGCGACCGGCTTCCTGCGCGGCCTCCAAGGCCGTCATGCCTCGTTCCTTGAGCTGATTGATGTACTCGACCAGTAGGATCGAGTTCTTCGACACCAGCCCGATCAGGAGGATCATGCCGATCTGGCTGTACACGTTCAGGGTCGATCCGGCCAGCTTGAGAGTGAAGAGCGCTCCGGTGACGGCCAGCGGTACGGCGAGGAGCACGGTGAAGGGGTGGATCAG
>DASRIN010000202.1:0-3880 GCA_035649975.1 Gemmatimonadales bacterium | reverse complement strand
TGATGCTGGCAGAGGGGGTCGTGGCCGTGGTGGTGGGCCTGGCTGCGCTCCTGCTCGTCATGCAGCCGCTTCTGCGCCGGGATCGTCACCCGGCCCCGCCTCCGGAGCCGCTGGACCCTGAGGAGACTCCCCGGGGCGTCGCCCTCTCGGCGCTCAAGGAGATCGACTTCGACCGAGAGACCGGCAAGCTCTCCGAGGGCGACTACCAGTTGCTCAAGGCGAAGTACACCGGGCTGGCGCTGGAAGCGTTGCGGGCCGAGGAGCGGAGCGCGGAAGCCGACCCGGTGGAGACGCTCATCGCGGCGCGGGTCCGGGTGCTCCGGGCCGCCGACGCTTCGCCACCGGGTATCCTCACTTGCCGCACCTGCGGGCCGCGCCCCGAGCCGGACGCGGTTTTCTGCTCCACCTGCGGCGTGCGGCTGCAACCAATTGCTGCGGAGAGTACGGATGCCGCGCTGCCCGTTGGGCGAGTCATTCCGAGCGCAGCGAGGAATCGTCCCGCTTGAACTCTCACTCTGGAGCGGAGCTGGGCTGAGCTTCTTCGGCTTCTCGGCCCGGCCCCGCTCAACACCCATCGGCTAGATCGCGGAGCTTTACTGACCAGCAACGCCAACCCGAGTCGGAGGTTGCGCTCGCGCGACGGCCCAGACCGGCTTGTGGTCGCTGGCGCCGCGCACCTGTCGCACCAGGCCGGCCCGCTCCGGCACCAGCCCCCGCACGAAGATGTGGTCCCAGGAGAAAATCGTGATGCTGGGCCCGACCCGGGACGAGGCCCACTGGTAGCCCTCCGTCACCAGGGTCGGCCCGATCCCCTCGCTGTTGAAGTCTCCGGCCAGCACCACCGGGCCGGCGAATTGCGCCGCGTCGCGGACGATGGTGAGCACCTGATCCCGCCGAGCCGATTCCGAGATCTTGATCTGGGGCTCGAGATGGATGGCGTAGGCCAGCACCCGCTCGTTGCCGATCCGGAGCACGGCCGCGGTCGCGTTGCGCCGCTGGTGCCGGAACCTTCCCTCGTGCGGCAGCAGCAGCTTCCAGCTCCGCTCGATGGGCCAGCGGCTGAGCAGTGCGGGCCCGAAATAACGGTTGTCGGTGGGATGGATCGAGCCGGGATAGTAGGCGTAGTTGAGCCGCATGGCGCGGGCGATCCGCTCTACTCCCACCTCGTCCATCTCCTGCAGGGCGATGACGTCCGCCCCCCGAAGGCTGTCGCTGCTCAGCACCTGAATCGCCCGATCCACCGCCCGGCCCAGCTTGATGTTGAAGGTGACGATCCGGACTTCGGTGCCGGCCTGACCGGCCGTTGGCGCAGCCTCGGCGTAGGAGCCGGAGAAGCTGGGAGTGTTGGGGTTGAGCAGATTGGTCGTGTGGGTACAGCCTGCGAGCAGCAGCAGGCCGGCCAGAAGAGCGCTCGTGCGCTGAGTGGTTTTCGAGGTCACGCCGAAAAATAACTCCGTGCTGCCAATCCTGGACCGCCCCGCCTATCTTCACCGCCGATGCCAGACCCTCTAATCAGGGCCCCAGCCTGAGCCCCGATCTCCTGCTCGCCGTCGCGGCCTTCGGGATCGGCATCGTCGTGGGCCTGACCGGCATGGGCGGTGGGGCGCTGATGACACCGGTGCTGGTCCTCTTCTTCAACATCCCCCCGCTCACGGCGGTCTCCTCCGACCTGGTCGCAAGCGCGGTCATGAAGCCGGTGGGATCGGTGGTCCACCTCCGGCGGGGAACGGTTCACCTCGGCCTGGTGAAGTGGCTCTGCATCGGCTCGATCCCCGGCGCCTTCAGCGGGGTGCTCATCGCCCGGTCCCTGGGCCACGGGCAGGAGATCCAGGAGGTAATCCGCCTGGCCCTCGGCATCGCCCTTCTGCTCGCGGCCGCGGGCCTCATTGTTCGGGCCTACATCCGGCTGGTGGAGCGGGCCCGCCGCCGCGACGGCCGGGCCAAGCCGCTGCCCGAGGGACCGCCCAAGATCGGGCTGCGCCCGCTCCCCACCATCCTGTTGGGCGCGCTCGGCGGCGTGGTGGTGGGGTTCACCTCGGTAGGCTCCGGGTCACTCATCATCATCGCCTTGATGATGCTCTACCCCACCCTGACCGCCAACGAGCTGGTGGGCACCGATCTGGTCCAGGCGGTCCCCTTGGTGTCGTCCGCCGCGCTGGGACACATCCTGTTCGGCGACTTCAAGCTGGACCTTACCACCTCATTGCTGCTGGGCGCCATACCCGGCGTGTATCTCGGGGCCCACCTCTCCTCCCGCGCCCCGGGCGGCCTGGTGCGCCGGGCACTGGCCTTCGTCCTCCTCGCCTCGGCGCTCAAGCTGCTCGAGTTCTCCAACCGCGCCA
This sequence comes from Gemmatimonadales bacterium, assembly GCA_035649975.1. Taxonomy (GTDB): domain Bacteria; phylum Gemmatimonadota; class Gemmatimonadetes; order Gemmatimonadales; family GWC2-71-9; genus CAVVWJ01. The sequence goes on along the minus strand of DASRIN010000202.1, from coordinate 1,538 downwards.
CCGGTATCATCCTGATCCTGGTCCTGATCTTCGCTCCGGTGTTGTGGATGCTGGTTCGCCGCCACCACGGGTTCCCGGCCCTGGTCCCCCGGCGGCGCCAGGCTTGACTCGTACTGGAGCGGTCCTGGGCTGACCGGAAACTTGTTCTACCGGGTCTCGTACGGGCTGCAAGCAGTAGCTGATTTGAAAGGGGTGGCACTGAGATGTCGGCAGCTACAACCATAGGGTACTGCCTGATACTGGGACTTGCTGTCGCCATTACCCGGCCGGGCTCGGCTCAGGGCGAAGAGAGCGCCTTCGCGGCGATGGAAAAGTTGGGTACCCATCGGTTCGAGGACGCACCCGATGGAGGACGCATCGAGCTCACCCGTGATCCAGGCGACTCCGCCGGCATCGCTGAGGTCCGCGCCCACCTCGCCCGGATCGCCAGCGACTTTGCCGCCGGCAACTTCAGCAAGCCCGGAGAGGTGCATGAGGACAAGGAAGTGCCCGGCGCCGCGACCATGGCAGCCAGGCGAAACCGGATCAGCTATCGCTACAGCCCGGTAACCGGCGGCGGCGAGCTCCGCATCGTCACCCGGGATCCTGAGGCCCTCAAAGCCGTCTACCAGTATCTCGCGTTTCAGCGCCGGGAACACACCCACCAGCACTGACCTTCGCTCCGCTCTATCCTCCCTCGCGCCGTCCGCCTCCAAGCGGCGGAGGACTTCAGTTACTTTTATCCAATCCCGCTTTACATTGGCAGCCCCAATTCTGGTCGAGATCCTCATATGGCGGACGAGCCGCTGGCTCAACAACTGGTCAAACTTCGCAGCCTGCTGGACGACGTCGACGCCCGCATCTCGCGCGCTCCCGTGGCCCCGGCGGGACTGGAGGACCTCAAGCGCTCAGTCGACACCCTGCGCACCAACATGTGGGCGGTTCTCTCGGCAGGACATGGAACGATGGCAAAGGTCCGGGTCGAACGCCTGAAGCTCCGCCGCGCCATCGACGGGATCAAGGCAGTTCGCGCCAGCCTTACTGCGGACGGTGGCGGTGGACTGCACCCGGAGCACGCGGAGCTTCAGCTCCTTGCTCGAGAGCTTGCCAACGACATCGGCAAGCTCAAGTAAGTCAGCTCACTTCCCTTTGAGGCGGGGCTTCCGGCGGCGCTCGGCTGCCGGCTTCACTGCGGTCTGGTGGCGGCGCTCGAGCGCCTCATGCACTTTCTCTAGTATTTCCGTGCGGGTGTACGGCTTGGCCAGGAAGGGAACGTCGGGCCACTCCATGCCGTGCCGCACCAATACCTCGGCGGGAAATGCCGACATGTAGAGGATGCGCTGCTCGGGCCACTCGTCCAGGATGAGACCCCCCAGCTTGACCCCATCGCACTCCGGCATCACCACATCCACGATCACTAGATCGATTCGGCCGCGCGCCTGACCCAGGACGGCGAGAGTCTCCGGCCCTCCGTCGGCCTCCAGGACCCGGTAGCCTTCCTCGCTGAGGATGCGGTACGCCACTCGGCGGGCGATCCGCTCGTCATCCACGACGAGGAT
>DASRIN010000201.1:0-5642 GCA_035649975.1 Gemmatimonadales bacterium | reverse complement strand
CGCGGCCATGGTCTTTTCCGGCGTGTTTATCGCGTTTCTGGGGTTCGGCGTGTGGAGCCACCATATGTTCTCCACCGCCATGGGACCGATTGCGGACACGTTCTTCGCGCTGACGACCATGCTGATCGCGGTTCCCACTGGAGTGAAGATTTTCAACTGGATCGGAACCCTGTGGGGTGGCTCGCTCCAGTTCCGGACCCCGATGCTGTTTGCCCTGGGCTTTATTGCCATGTTCATCATCGGCGGCCTCTCGGGGGTGATGCACGCATCCCCCCCGGCCGACTTGCAGCAGACCGACACCTACTTCATCGTCGCACATTTCCACTACGTGCTGTTCGGCGGGAGCATCTTCGGCCTCACCGCGGGTGCCTACTACTGGTGGCCCAAGATGTCGGGGCGGATGCTGGATGAACGCCTGGGCAAGCTCCACTTCTGGCTCATGCTCATCGGCTTCAACCTGACCTTCTTCCCCATGCACTTCGTGGGCCTCAACGGCATGCCTCGCCGGGTCTACACCTATCAGGAAGGTCTGGGATTCGAGACGTTGAACCAGATCGAGACCGCCGGCTCCTTCGTGCTGGCGCTCGCCTTTCTGGTCTTCCTGGTCAATATCTTCCGAACCTCGCGCAGGCCGGCCAACGCTCCGGCCGATCCATGGAACGGCGCCACGCTGGAGTGGGCCATCCCGTCGCCCCCCCAGGAGTGGAATTTCGCCGAGCTCCCTACAGTCCATGGGCGGGATGCCCTGTGGGAGGCCAAGCGGGAGCGGGGAGGACAACTACCGGAGCCGGCCAGGGTGAGTGGCAAGGGTATCCATCTGCCGAATCCGTCCTACTGGCCACTGGTCACCGCCATCGGGATCACCGCCGTCTTCGTGAGCTTGATGTTGTTGGGTCACGATAAGGCCGGGCCTCTACCGGTGGTGGCCGCGGTGCTGCTGTTGTTCTTCGGAGTCTATCGCTGGGCGTTTGAGCCAGCAGGGTAATCCGAGTAAAGAGTGAAGAGTGAAAAGTGAGGAGGAGTCAGGTTAGTCGACCTTCACTCTTACTGTTTACTTTTCACGTCATTTGAGGATGAGACATTGACTGCAGTCGCACACGACGCTCCTCACGGCCTCGAGCACGCCACCGCCACCGGACTGGACAGTCGGAAGCTTGCCATTTGGACCTTCATCGGCTCCGAATGCATGTTTTTCGCGAGCCTGATCTCGAATTATCTGGTGCACAAGGGGCGCAACCTGGTAGGGCCCTATGCCCACGAGCCGTGGACGTCGCCCACCGGGCAGCACTATGAGCCGATTCTCGAGATCCCGCTGGTCACGCTGGGCACGGCGCTGCTGCTGTTCAGCTCACTGTTCGTGGTGCTGGCACTGAGCGGCGCCCAGCGAGGAAATCGCAAGGCCCTGGTCGGCTGGCTCGGGGCCACCATCGCCTGCGGCATCTTCTTCGTCGGCATGCAGGTCTATGAGTTCACCCACTTCGTCCACGAGGGTCTCACGCTCAGCACCAATCTCTTCGGCGCCAGCTTTTATACCCTGACCGGCTTTCACGGCACCCACGTGACCATCGGGGTGATCTGGCTGATCACGCTCTGGATTTTGGCACTCCGGGGCAGGATTCCACCGGCCAAGTCGCTCAACCTGGAGATGGCGGCCCTCTACTGGCACTTCGTTGACGTGGTCTGGATTGTCATCTTTCCGGTGGTCTACCTCATCAAGTAGGGACGTCGTCCATGGATGCTCACGCCACTTCCGTCACCCATGGGGAGCATGCCCATCCCACGGCTGGACTGTACGCCAAGGTGGGGCTCGTCCTCTTCGTCCTGACGGCACTCGAAGTCGGGCTGTACGAAATTACCTACGGGGGCCACGCCGGACCGTCGGCCGCCATTATCAAGCCATTCTTCGTGCCGATGCTGCTCCTTCTCTCGGCGGCCAAATTCGCCCTGGTGGCCATGTTCTACATGCACCTGAAGCAGGACAGCAAGCTGTTCAGCGGCATCTTTGTGTTTCCGCTCACCATCGCCGCCGTCATCATCGTGGGCCTGATGATTCTCATGTCCTACCACATGGCGTTTTCCAAGTCCGGGTGAGCCGCGGGTAGCCAACCGTCCAACCACCGCCGCATTTGCCCGTCGACGACCGACCCCGACCTACCGCTCCCTACGAGTGGAGCTGGTCGCTCCACCCCAGCGTTCTCCTCGGCACCGGAATTCTCGGTGCCTTGTACTTTTACGGCATCGGTCCTCTGCGTCGGCGGTATGGGTTGGGGCCACCGGCTTCCCCTGCGCAAATCCTATCCTTCTGCACCGCACTCGTGGTGCTGTTGCTGTCCCTCAATGGGCCGGTCCACGACCTGAGTGATTACTACCTCTTCTCGGTCCACATGGTGCAGCACCTCGTGCTCACCCTGGTATTTCCGCCGCTCCTACTCTATGGGGTCCCGGGATGGCTGTGGCGGCCGCTCCTGAGCCGTGCTGCCGTCAGGAGTCTGGCCCGAACGCTCACGATACCCTGGGTGGCGGCACTGGTTTTCAGTGCCTCCATCGTGGCCTGGCACCTCGGTCCGCTCTACGACCTCATGATGCGAAGCCATGAGGTCCACATCGCCACCCATCTCATGTTCATGGTGACGGCGACCCTGATGTGGTGGCCGGTGATGAGCCAAGTACCGGAGCTCCCCCGACTTCAGCCGCTGCCGGGTATTCTGTACCTCTTTCTGGTGTGCCTGCCTATGCAGGCAGTAGGAGCCCTCATCACTTTCGCCGACGAGGTACTCTACCCATGGTACCAGATAGCGCCTCGCACCTGGGGCTTATCGCCCTTGGATGATCAGCGGCTGGGTGGATTGCTGATGTGGATTCCGGGGAACCTCTGGATTTTCGGCGCGATTGCGGTGCTGTTCTTCAGATGGTCCAGTGAGGACGCGTGAAGCGGTGAGCGGTGAGCGGTGGGCCGTGAGCAGCGACCCGTCAGCGGACCGTCCGCAGCACCAGGCAGAGCCAACCTGCCATGAAAGCGAGTCCCCCCAGCGGCGTAATGGCCCCGAGCCAGCCGATGCCCGTCAGGGCCAGGGCATAGAGACTCCCGCAGAAGAGCACTGTACCAACCACAAAGAGCCAGCCGGCCCAGTTCGGCAGGGCGCCGCCCCACTGAGTCGCGGCCCACGCCACGGCCAGCAATCCCAGTGCGTGATACATCTGATAGCGTGCCGCGGTTTCGAAGATCGTCAGCGACTCAGGGCTCAGCCTGCTCCGCAGTTCATGGGCTCCGAATGCGCCCGCGGCCACCGCGAGGAGCGCTGAGCCGGCACCGAGGCTGAAGAACAGCCGAACCATTGCTTAACGGGGCGAGAGATTCCGGGCCGCGAGCTCTTCTGGCGTGGCGCGCCGGTCAGCCCAGGATGCCAACCCAGCTGCAGCGAGGAAGAACACGATTCCGCTAACCGCCACACTGGGTATGCCGGTAGGCAGAGGGCCATACTGGCTGGCGAAGTAAGTCCCGAGCAGGACCAGCAAGAGCACGGCAAGCCGGACGACCCGGACCGGGTGTCGATGGGAGCGGAAAGCGACGTACACCACAACACCGGCCAACAGAAAGAGCAGCTCCGCAGCGAGAGTCGCGACAGGATGGTTCCAGAGTCCCAGCCCCAGCTTCGGCGAATCGTTGCCGCTGAGCGGGAGGTCGGCCACGTGAACCAGCACGTCCAGCGGATAATGAGAAAGCACCGCCGCGCCGACCAACGCTGCTGCCTGCCAGTGACGAGTGGTATCTCGAGTTGGCCAGGAGTAGTAGACCGCGGCTGCAACCAGACCCCAGATGAGCAGGCCCACCAGGCCGTGCGAGATGGGATAGTCGTAGAACTCGAACGGGGTTACCGCAGTGTATCCAGGGATGATGCGGACGTGCTCCCAACCCAGTAGCAGGAAAATGCACCAAAGCAGATCGGCCAGCTGTACTGCCAAGAAAAGCGTGCCGAGGGAGAGCTTGGGCTCGGCACGTTTGAGGGCTAAGGCGACTCCGTAGTGTCCCAGGAACATGGCGACGTTATCCCTGTTGATCAGTGGCCTTCGGAGTAGCGAGCCAGGCCCCACCATCCACCACGAAGATCGAACCTGTTATCCAGTCACCGGCGGAGCTCGCCAGATAGGTGACCAACTGTCCGATGTCCTCCGGAGTGCCCCAGCGGCCCAACGGTATCGAATCCGCTGCGAACTTCTCCATGTTGAAGAGATCCGGGGCATCAGCGCCGGGTGGAGTGAATGCCTTTCTGACTCCCTCGGTGGGAATAGGGCCGGGAGCCACGGCATTGACGGTGATCCGGTCGTGGGCCCACTCCAATGCCAGGGTGCGGGTCAATGCGTCCACCCCTGCCTTGGCCGCAGTTGCGTGCGCCATGAGGGGCCAGCCGCGGTAATGCAGCGTCATGGAGATGGAGACAATGCGTCCGCCCCGAGCCTTGAGCAGGGGATAGGCTGCCTGGCAGCAGTAGAAGGTGCCGTATAGGTCGGTTTCGACCACTGCCCGCCACCCGTTGGGTGACAGCGTTGCGCTTGGGGCGTAGAAGTTGCCCGCCGCGTTGTTGACCAGGATGTCGAGCCGGCCGTAGTGCTGCGAGACCTGCTCCATCATCCGGGCCACGGAATCCGGCTCGCGCACGTTGACCTCCACCGTGCGCACCCGGGGTCCGACGGCGCGGAGTCGCTCCGCAGCCGGCTCCAGGTGTTCCGGCTTGCGGCTGGCTATGGCGATGTCGGCCCCGGCCGCTGCCAGGGAGGCCGCAATACCGAGGCCTATCCCGGTGCCTCCCCCTGTGATCAGCGCTACCTGCCCGGCCAGCAAATCCGGCCGGAACACCGTAGCGGGCGGCTTCACGCTCCTGCTTTCCTGGCCGCACGGGCGGTAAAGGCCTCGAGCCGAGTCCGGAACTCGGTGCTCTGCAGCGCCTGAAGCTGCGAGGCCCCTTCGCTCGACAGCGCCTGCTCCAGGGCCCCGACCTCCTGCGCTCGGGACAGCCGCTTGATGGCTCTGACGCTCGAATCGGCGGACGCGATAATAGCGCCGGCTACCCGCGACACTCCTGCATCAAGGTCAGCATCGGCGAAGACCTCTTCGACCAGGCCGATCGAAAGCGCCTCCTGCGCTGGGACCGACTGATCGGTGATCAGAAGCCGCATGGCCCTGCCGATGCCTACCAGCCGCGGGAGGGTGAAGCTGGATCCCCCGTCTGGAACCAGGCCCATCCGGGCAAACGCCGAGGTGAAGCTGGCGCTGGTTCCTGCCAGGCGCATATCGCAGGCGAGCGCCAGGTCGAACCCGAATCCCGCGGCGGTTCCTTGAACAGTGGCGATGACCGGTATGGGGCAGCGCACGATGGCGAGAATGGCGGCCTGGAAGTCGCTCAGCCCATGCTGGAGTTCAGCAATGCTCGGCGCTTCGCCCAGGGAATCGAGCCAGCGGAGATCGAGCCCGGCACAGAAGTGGCCTCCGGCCCCCGAGAGCAGGATCACCCGCGCCTCGCCCGTCTCCTCGATCTGCTCGATCTCCTGAGCCAGACCCCGCGCCACTTCAGGCGTCAGGGCGTTCCGCCGGGCGGGACGGTTGAGGGTGAGCCGGTGGAGACGACCATCGGTCTCAGAGATCA
>DASRIN010000200.1:0-5249 GCA_035649975.1 Gemmatimonadales bacterium | reverse complement strand
TGACGGTGTACTCCAGCCGGCGGTGACTTCCGATGTTCCCGGCGAACACCTCCCCGTAATTGATTCCGATCCCGACCCCGATCTCGGGACGACCCGCGATGGCCCAGCGCTCGTTCAGGCGCATGACGCCGAGCTGCATGGCAACAGCGGCGCGCAGCGCGCGGTCGGGATCGTCGGCATGGGCGATGGGGGCTCCCCAGAGCGCCATGATGGCGTCGCCCACAAACTTGTCCAGCGTCCCGCCGTGCTCGAAGATGATCTCCACCATCTCGCTGAAGTACTCGGTCAGGAGCTGAGCGATGGCGTCCGGTCCCATTGATTCCGCCATCGAGGTGAAGCCGCGGATGTCGCTGAAGAGGATGGTGATGGGACGGCGTTCACCACCCAAGGGGACCGCCGTGTCCTGCTGGGCGATCTCCGCGGCCACGTTGGGGGCGAAGTAGCGCTCGAAGTTGGATCGGACCAGAGCTTCGCGCCGTACCTGCTCGGCGTAGCGGCTGTTTCGGATTCCGATTGCCACCAGGCCGCTGAACGCCACCAGGAACTGGAGGTCCTCGTCGCTGAACGAGTTCGGCGCGGTCACGCTGTCCACGTAGAGCAAGCCGAGGATCCGATCTCCCGAAGCCATGAGCGGGGAGCACATCGCGCTCCGGACGCTTTGGGTCACGATGGAGTGACCCTTGAACCTGCTGTCGGTGCGGGTGTTGTCCGAAACCACCGCGACCCGCTCCCGAATCACCTTGTCGACGATCGAACGGGGCACCTGCTGAAACGCGGCGTCGCCCAGCCGGCTCCGGGAAATCGACGGCAGCAGCTCACCGGTGCTCTCGTTGCGAAGCAGAATGGAGACCCGATCGACGTCCATCACCTCGAACATCGTGTCCACCACATTGCGGAGCAGCTTGTCGAGGTCGAACTCGCCGGAGAGCTTCTGAGAGATATCGAGCAGCAGCGAGAGCTTCTTCGCCTGCCGCTCTTCCGCGGTTGCAGCGGCCACCCGCAGCTGCCCATGGCCCGAGGGACGGTCCCGGCTGGTGATGCCGGGAGGTCCGCCGCCGCTGACCATCAGCTGGCGAACGATCGTGTCGCCCACGATCGGGCTGGGGAGTGAGGCCACCGGGGTTATCCCGGCCGGAGGACCGGAGGTCCTCAGTTCCTTTAATTGAAACAGGACCTTCCCGAATGTGATCGAGTCGTTGGGATTGAGCCGCCCGGAACTCACCCGGCTTCCGTTGATGCAGGTTCCGTTGGAGCTCCCCAGATCCTTGACCTGCACCCCATCCGGACCCACGGTCAGCTCGGCGTGGCGCCGGGAGATGGTGGGATCGTAGATCGCGATGTCGCTGCTGATCCCGCGGCCCACCAGCAAGCTGCGTCCGGGTGGCAACTCGAAGCTCTGGTCGCCGGAGAAGCTGACTAGACGGAAGGGCATGGTCGAAAGATGCGGGGCAGAGGGGCAGCAGGGCAGGGGGGCGGTCGCCGGCCGAAGATCTATTCCGCCCCCGCTGCCCCGCCGCCCCGCTGCCCTGCCGCGAGTGCCAGCGCGATCAGCACGGCACGAGCCTTCGCCTCCGTCTCCCGCCATTCGGCTTCGGGGTCGGAATCCGCTACTATCCCGGCACCGGCCTGGATCCAGGCCCGGTTCCCCTTGATGACGCAGGTCCGAATGGCGATGGCCGTGTCCAAGGTGCGGGCCCCCCACCCGACGTACCCGACCGCTCCGGCGTAGGGCCCCCGGCGTACTGGCTCCAGCTCGTCAATGATTTGCATGGCGCGCACCTTCGGTGCACCGGAAACGGTGCCTGCGGGAAAGCAGGCCGCCAAGGCTGCGATGGCATCCAGCTCGGGCCGAAGCCGCCCACGAACTTCGCTGACCAGATGCATCACATGGGAGTAGCGCTCGATTCCCATGAAGGTCGTGAGCCGGACACTGCCAAATTCGGCCACCCGCCCCACATCATTTCGCCCCAAATCGACCAGCATCAGGTGTTCGGCGCGCTCCTTGGGGTCGGCCGACAGCTCCTCGGCGAGGGCGACATCCTCCTCGGGGGTAGCACCGCGAGGCCGGGTGCCAGCGATGGGTCGGACCGTGACGTCGGTGTCCTCCACCCGGACCAGTATCTCCGGTGAGCTCCCGATGATGTGCATCTCGTCGCAGTGGAGATAGTACAGGTACGGGGCAGGATTCAGCGCGCGCAGGTAGCGGTAGGCCAGAAAAGGGTCCGGTGCAGAGAGGTCCAGCCGCCGGGAAAGCACCGTCTGAAAGGTGTCTCCCGCGGCGATATACTCCCGGATCCGGCGAACATCCTGCTGGAACTGCCCGTCGGGGTAGGGACTGGAGGTCGGGGGTAGCTCCGGCACCGCCTCGATCTGGAGAGCGGTTACCGACACCGGTGTCGCCAGGCGCTCGAGCCAGCACTCGATTCGTGACCGGGCGTCTTCATACAGCCGCCGCATCTCTGTCGCAGAGGTGCCCGGCGGCACCTCTACGTTGGCGATCACTGTTGCCCGATTGAAGAGATTGTCCAATACGAGCAACGTGTCGACCACCATCAGCAGTGCGTCGGGCAGGTCACGGTCATCCGGAGGCGGCCCGGGCAGAGACTCAATGCTCCGGACGATGTCATAACCCAGGAAGCCCACCGCGCCGCCGGTGAAACGAGGCAGTCCGGCTACCTCCACCGGCGGATGCCGGCGCATCATCCGGCCGAGGTGATCGAGCGGGGCCACGTCGGCCTCGACAACCTGCCAGCCGCCCTCCGCGGTCCATCGGGAGCATTCTCGACCTCGGTAGCGGAACACCTCCTTGGGGTCCGTGGCGAGGAAGGTGTAGCGGGCCCAGCGCTCGCCACCCTCGAGTGATTCCAGAAGAAATCCGTAGCGGCCGCGATGAAGCTTGGCAAACGCGGTGACCGGAGTATCGCCATCCAGGACGACTTGCCTGGTGACCGGAACCATGCCTCCTGGTCCGGCGCGCCGGGAGAAGAGCTCGAAGCTGGATGTGGTCACTGGGGAGCCGCCACCAAATAGGTACTGGAACCGGGGATGGCTGCGGTTACCCGGTCGAGTTCTTGGTTGATCGATGGCAAGAGCTCGATCTGGTTCTCGGAGAGCACTCGCCCGACGGCCAGCGCCCGCTCGTAGGCGAGAAGACTGCGATATACCTGGTGAGCCCGGGCCGGGGCAGAGAAGTAGCGGGCGTAATTGAACTCCACGCTGGTCCCGCCCCGAGTGGGCACGCTGGTTGAAAGCTCGAGTCCATACACCCCGGGCCGGGGCCGGACTTCTACACTCACCGTCTGGCCGCTGTCAGCAAATGACCCGGCGGAGAAGATGACCCTGGCAAACACGATGTTCTCCGGCGGGCCGTGCCTCAGCACGATGATCCGGGGCGTCCCGGCGGTGAAGCTCACGACGGTATCGGATGGCGGTGGACCGGCCGTCTCCAGGACGATCACCCTGGACAGCGGGAGCACCCGCGCCGGGGTCGGCTGATTGGTCGGGGTTGGAGCTGTGGCTTGTTGCCGAGAACCGCAGCCCAGGGCGAGCCAAAGCCAGGTTGCCGTGCCAAGCAGGTGTCGGGATATTGCCCGCATTACACAAGCCGAGAGTAGGTCACGGATGGGTGGTAAGCGCCTCCTAATTGCCCTGCCATCGCTACTTGCCTTACTGATTTCACCTCTGGCCGCGCAAAACTGGAATTCGCCCGGGACTCTTGCCCTGGTCCGCCGGGCAGTCGACCGCCGGCTCGCCATGCAGGCTGATTCGGCGCTCACCAGCTACCGCGCCAGCGCCCACGGGTTTGTGTTCTTCCTGGCTCAGGTAGGGGAAGGCTTGGCCGAGCCTCCACGGCTGGTGAAGGCGGACGAGCTGGACGTGGAAGTGTATTGGCAGGCACCTGACCGCAGCAAGCAGGTGATTCTCGGCTGGCGCGACGGGCGATTTCTGCCGACCGACATCAGATATCATCGGGATCACCTGGGCATCGTCACCAACAACTTCGGCAACGTGATTCGGATCGGGGAAGGGGACGAGGTCCGCGACGTGCCCCATCCGCTTTCCCCCGCCGGTCTCCTGGCCTACGACTTTGCGCTCTCGGATTCGGCGGCCATCCGCAGTGCAGCCGGCGAGGTCAGGGTATACCAGATCAAAGTTCGGCCCCGTTCATTCGACGAAGCGCTCGTGGTCGGTACGCTGTACCTGGACGTCGCGAGTGCCGAACTGGTCCGGTTTCGCTTCAGCTTCACGGCGCCGTCATATCTGGACCGGCAGCTGGAGGACATCAGCATCGTCCTGGAGAACTCACTCTATGAGGGCCGGTTCTGGCTTCCCTACCGGCAGGAAGTTGAGATCCGGCGCCGGGCGACCTGGCTCGACTTTCCGGCGCGAGGAATCATCCGAGGACGGTGGGAGATCAGTGACTACGAGCTCAATCCTGAGCTACCAGCCGGGTTGTTTGCCTTTCCCGAAATCGGCGGGCTGCGCCAACCCGGCGGCCAAACGGTGTGGGCCCAGCCGCTGGAGGAGGCTATTGCGGGCGTCGCGCAGCCGGTCAATCGCCAGGATATGGAGTCCCTCCGCGCCGAGATCGAGCGGATTGCAGGCAGCCGCGCACTTGCGGGGCTTCCGCCCCGGCGCTTGGCAATCGGCTCGGTCAGTGATCTAGTGAGGGTGAATCGGATCCAGGGCCTTACGCTTGGCTTTGGAGGGACTATCGGACTGGCAGAGAACCGGGTGCAGGTGCAGCCCTACCTGGCGTACGGCACTGCCGACCAGCGGCTACTTCCCGCCATCACCATAGGCTGGAGCCTGGGCCCCAATCGTCTGAGTCTGAGTGCCTCTCAGCGGATCAGCGATTTCAGCGATCTGCCGATCATCGCCCCGCTGCTGAACTCCCTCACTGCTCAGGAAGCGGGGAACGACCACGGCGATTACGTCCTGCTCAACAGTGCTGCCCTGGCCCTGCGGCACCGTTTGGGAACCCGGACCTGGGTCACCGGCGAGCTGGGAATCACCGAGAGTCACTCCGTTACTACCCAGGCTTCCCCGGCCAACGGCAGCTACCGGGAGAATCCCTCCTTGGGTGCGGGCTACCATAGAACTGCCCGCCTGGAACTGGAGCGGAGCAGTGCCGGGATCGGCGTGCCTCATGACGTGCAGGCCCGAGTCTCCGTCGAAGTCGGGGATGGGTCAGCCCAGTACCTCAGGGCGCAGGCTTCAGCCCAGTGGCGCGCTCGCGTTGGGGGGAA
>DASRIN010000199.1:0-7541 GCA_035649975.1 Gemmatimonadales bacterium | reverse complement strand
CCGCTCGTCATCGGCAACGTGATGTACGTCCACACGTCCTTCCCGAACATCGTGTACGCGCTGGATCTCTCCAAGCCCGGCGCGCCGCAGATCTGGAAGCACGTGCCCAACCAGTCGCCGGACGCGATTCCAATCGCCTGTTGCGACCTGGTGAACCGGGGCACCGCCTACCACAAGAGTGGCAAGATCTTCATCCAACTGCTGCAGGGTGAGCTGCTCGCGCTCGATGCCAAGACCGGCAAAGAGCTGTGGAAGGCCAAGAACGCCGACTACAAGCAGGGCAGCACCATGACCAACGCGCCGATCGTCATCAAGGACCTCGTCATTGCGGGTATCTCGGGCGGCGAGTTCGGCGTCCGCGGCCGGGTGACTGCGTACAACGTGAACGACGGCAAGGAAGTCTGGCGGGGCTACAGCACCGGTCCGGACAGCGAAGTCCTCATCGAGGGCGACGCGAACGCCAACTATCCTTCCCACAAGGGCAAGGATCTCGGCGTCTCGACCTGGCAGGGTGACGAGTGGAAGCGGGGCGGCGGCACCACCTGGGGCTGGTACTCCTACGACCCCGAGCTCAACCTCTTCTACTATAGCACCGGGAACCCGGGCACCTGGAACCCCGATCAGCGTCCGGGCGACAACAAGTGGTCGATGACCATCTTCGCCCGCAACCCGGACAACGGGAAGGTGAAGTGGGCCTACCAGATGACGCCTCACGATGAATGGGACTACGACGGCGTCAACGAGAACGTGCTGTTCGAGAGCGGTGGCAAGAAGCTGCTGGCGCACTTCGACCGGAACGGCTTCGGCTACACCCTCGACCGCACCAACGGGAAAGTCCTGGTGGCGCAGCCCTATGGTCCGGTCAACTGGGCCAAGCGGGTCGACCTGACCACCGGCGTGCCGGAGAAGGATCCCAAGTACGGCACCACCTCGAAGAAGAACACCGAGGGCATCTGCCCCGCGGCGATCGGCTTCAAGGACCAGCAGCCGGCGGCGTTCTCGCCGGTGACCGGCCTCTTCTACGTCCCGGCCAATCACATCTGCATGGACTATGAAGGCGTCGAAGTGAAGTACACCGCCGGTCAGCCGTACGTCGGCGCGATCGTGCGGATGTTCCCGGGCCCCGGCGGACATCGCGGGAATTTCATCGCCTGGGATCCGATGAAGGGCAAGGCCGTATGGCAGAACAAGGAGAACCTCGCGGCCTACGGCGGGGCGCTCACCACCGCGGGTGGTCTGGTCTTCTACGGCACCATGGAAGGCTGGCTCAAGGGGCTTGACGCGAAGACCGGCAAGACCTTGTGGCAGTACAAGACCCCCTCGGGCATCATTGGCAACCCGATGACCTACAACGCGCCCGATGGCCAGCAGTATGTGGCCGTGCTCTCGGGCATCGGCGGCTGGGCCGGTATCGGCGTGGCTGCGGGCATCGGAGCCGAAGATCCGACCGCTGGTCTGGGCGCGCTCGGCGCGTTCGGCGATGCGGGGAACTTCAGCACCCAGGGTGGCGTGCTGACCGTGTTCGGCCTCAAGAACATGGCCGCGAAGTAAGCTGGATCGTCCTGGCCGGGCCGGAGTTTTCCTTCCGGCCTCGGCTCGGGATACATTACGAGTGTGAGAGACGGCGCCGGGCAGCTGTTCGCTCCGGCGCCGTTTCCTTCTTTCACCCCCTGAGCCCGACGTCTATGTCCTCAGCCTCGCTGTTTCGATTCCTGGCCCCGGCCCTCATCCTGGCAATCGCGAGCTCGAGCCTTGCCGCCCAGCTCCGACCTAACATCGAGAAGCCCGGTGTGCTGCGGGTTTGCGCCGACCCCGACAACATGCCTCTCTCCAATCAGAAGGGAGAGGGATACGAACAGAAAATCGCCCAGCTGATCGCCAAGGAGTGGAACTCGAAGGTCGAGTACGCCTGGTGGCCGGTGCGGCGAGGGTATTTCAGCCGGGCCCTGAACGGACGCTATTGCGATGTCGCCATGCAGGCTCCAGCCGGATTGGACATGGCCGGGGTCACCAAGCCGTATTTCCGATCCGGCTACGTGTTCGTCACCCGCAAGGACAGCGGGCTCGACCTCAAGTCCCTGGCGGATCCCCGCCTCAAGAAGCTCAAGATCGGCGTCAACCTTTTGAACTCCGACGCGGAGAACACTCCCCCCGCCATGGCACTGAGCCACTACGGCGTCGTCGGGAACTTGGTCGGCTTCACCACCTTCTACAGCGATAGCGCCCGGCCCGAGGATATCGTGACTGCGGTAGCCAAGAAGGACGTCGATGTCGCCATCGTGTGGGGTCCGCTGGCCGGCTACTTCGTTAAGAAGTCCGCGGTGCCGCTCACTCTCCAGCCACTCCCCGAGCGCGATTCCTTGAGCCCCGAGTTTCAGTTTCAGTACAACATCGGCCTTGGGGTGCGCCGCCGCGACCGAGCCCTCCGGGACAGTCTCCAAAGCACGCTTGACCGAAAGGGCCCCGAGATCCAAGCCATCCTCAAGCAGTACGCCGTGCCGGTTCTTCCGGTGAAGCAGGAAGGCGATGGCGATGACGACGACGACAAGCCCAAAGCGGCGGCGCCCCTGCCGGCCCCGAAGGACTCCGCCCGGGATTCCACCCGATAGCCCTGGCCCAGCTCACCTCCCTACCTCAGGGGAAAGGATCGCAGCCCACGTATGGACCGACCCTGGCAGGTCTTGTCCGCTATGCTCGCCCTGACCGCGTTGACGTCGAATGCCGTCGCGCAGGAGCTCAGGGATCAGTACCACCAGGCCCCGCGTGATACGGTTTCCCAGGAGGTCTACGATGGGTGGAAGCAGTTCAATCTGAACTGCGCGCGGTGCCACGGGGAGGACGTGCAGGGCACCACCATCGCTCCCCACCTCATCCTCTCCCTCAAGCCCGATGGACCGATCAATACCAAGGAGCTGTTTATCCAGACGGTCTGTGCCGGCCGCCCCGCCAAAGGAATGCCGTCCTGGTGTGCCCTCGGGATGGAGATGCCCACCATCGAGAAGATCTACGCGTATGTGAAGGGTCGCAGCGATGCCAAGATCGGCCCGGGCCGGCCGGCCGTGAAAGCGAGCAGCTAGCTCGTGGCTGCTCGCCTGCTCCTGCCGGCTGCCCTCTGCCTTCTGGTTCAGCCGGGAATCCTTTCCACCGCCCAGGCGCAATCAGCCCAGCGCTTGGCGCTGTTCCCGGTTGCCTTCTATGGCAAGGGAGCGAACTCACTCGAGCCGGGCGATCCCCGGGTGGCCGCCATGACCGACAGCATCCTGCGAGCTGACCTGGCCCAGTCAGGCCGCTTCGAGCTGGTTGATGCTGCACGTTTGAGCCAGGCGCTGGAGCAGGCGGAAGCCGGCGGCAAAGAGTGTCTCACTCTGGAGTGCCGGCGGGAAATCAGCCGGCGGCTGGGAGCGGCCTGGATGGTCACTGCCAAGCTCAGTAAGACCAGCAATCTCATCTGGTATCTCTCGGGGCAGCTGACCGAGGTGAGCACCGGACGGCGCCTCTTGGACGATGAGTTCGAGCTGAAGGGGATCGCCGAGGATATCGCCAAAGGCGGGGCGCACTCGCTGGCACGCCGGATCATCAAGGCCGTCACCGAGCGCACGGCGGTGGCCGCAGCACCCGGGTCACGCATGGACGTGGCGGCAGTCAAGTCCAGGCTGGCTGCAGGCACCAACGACCAACCTCCTGATCTCAGCAAAGTGGATGTGAGTGGGCTCGACCTGAGTGGTGTCGACTTCAAGCGGGCCAATCTGGCCGGCGCCCGTCTGGTAGGCACCAAGCTGATTGGCGCCAACCTCTTCACTGTAGACCTGACCGACGCGGTGCTCACCGACGCCGATCTCAGCCGGGCCAATCTGGACGGCAGCGTGCTCCGCCGGGCCAACTTTCAGAGAGCCAATCTCGAGGGGGCAAGCCTGTTCGCCACCATTATCGAGGCCGCCGACCTCAGCAACGCCAACCTGAGCGGCGCCCGAATCATCGGATACCTGCGGGGCGCCAAGCTCGCTGGGGCCAGCCTCCAAAAGGCCAACGCCGGAGCCGATCCCGGCAACCAGTCCATGGGCGTCATGCGGGCGACGTTCGTGGGGGCCGACCTGAGCGGAGCCGACCTGTCGGACGCTAATCTGTTCAAAGCCGACCTGTCCCACGCCAACCTCACCAATGCCAAGCTGGTTCGTACCAACTTGATGAACGCCGACCTGGTGCAGACCGACCTGACCCGGGCAGACCTGACCGGAGCCAAGCTGGCCAAGGCCAACGTGGACGAGGCCAACTTCGCTCAGGTGGTCGGGCTGGAGCGGGTGGAGGGAATGGACCAGGTTCGCAATCGGGAAAGGGCAAAGTTCGATGGGAAGTAAGATTGCGCTCAGGATGACAGCGGCGGCGCTGCTCGTCCTTGGAGCCTGCCGCCAGGATCGGCCTGACCTCGGCGGCCGATCAGATACCGTCGAGTCAAGCGCTGCCTCCGCAGCTCCGGCCGAGCTGGCATACGTCACCAATGAGGACAGCCAGGAACTCAGTGTCATCGACACTCGTACGGACAGTGTCGTGGCGACCATTCCGGTCGGCACCCGGCCTCGAGGGGTTCGGGTAACACCCGACGGCAAGACCGTGTTCGTGGCCCTGAGCGGATCACCCAAGTGTCCGCCTACCATGCCCGATGAAGAGTGTGAAAAGCTGAAGGCTGATAAGACGAAGGACGGAATCGCCATGGTGGACGCGGCGAGCCGCAAGGTGATCCGAGTGCTGCCGGGCGGCTCCGATCCCGAGGCGTTCGACATCAGCCGGGATGGGTCGACCCTCTTCGTATCGAACGAGGACGCCGGCACGGCATCCATCGTCGACATTGCCAGTGGGAAGGTTCGATCCACCGTTCAGGTAGGCAAGGAACCTGAGGGAGTTCGCTTACATCCCGATGGAAATACGGTGTGGGTGACGGGCGAGACCGATCATAACCTGACGCTGTTGGACACCAAGACCGGCAAAGTCGTGACCCAGATCGAGGTGGGGAAGCGTCCCCGCGACCTCGCCTTTACCCCGGATGGCAAGCGGGCCTACGTGACCAGTGAGGTGGATGGCACGGTGTGGGTCATCGATGTCCCCAGCCGTAAGGTGGTGAAGGTCATTCAAATGCCGAAGGACTCGAAGCCCATGGGCGTGGTGGTGTCGCCCGACGTCCAGCGGGTGTACGTGGCCAATGGCCGGGGAGGTACCGTCTCGGCGATCGATGCCGCCACCAACACGGTCACCGCAACGGTTCCGATGGGAGCCCGTCCCTGGGGCATCGCACTCACTCCGGATGGTGCCAAGCTCTACAGCGCCAATGGCCCCTCCAACGACGTGAGCGTGCTCGACACCAGGAATCTTCGGGTGACTAAGAAGATTCCCGTCGGCAAGATCCCCTGGGGCGTCGCCATCGGCCCCGCACCGGGCGCATCAAGCAGCTGACCATGCTCACCCGTTTCCTCGTCCCCGCGGTATCGCTGACTCTCGTTGCCGCAGTAGCGAGACCCATACCAACCGCATTCCGGTTCGAGGCCGACGCCCAGCCCGATCTTCACCGGCTGTGGGACGCGAGCTCCGCGGCCAAGTCGGAGCGGGTCGCCTGTCTCGCGGCCACCATCGAAAGCGACACGGTCCGCATTACCCGAGTCTTTCCACTCGACGCGGAACGGTCCGACTCGCTCGGCATCTCCGCTCAGGCATCCCTGGAGGGATGCGGTCCGCCGCAGTGGCGCGGGACCGTGCACACGCACGTTGCCCTGCGGGATGGCCGGAGCCCCTACTCCCTGTTCTCGGGCGCCGATCGAGGCGTCATGATGCTCTGGTGGCAGCGGTGGAATGTGGATGGGATCTTTTGTCTGCTCTACAGCGAGAGCGAGGTCATCTGTGAAATCGAGGGACCTGGCGGCGCGGTGCTGTTCCCCCGATCCCGCTACTGACCGGTGCGGCGGCCGGTCGAGGCTGGGGCGCTCACACTGGCTTTGGTGGCAGGGCCGCTGAGTGGTCAGGCGGCGGCTCCCGCCCGGGAACCGGCCTTTCGCTTCAGCCAAGAAGCCGGGTCCGCCTTGCGCGATCTCTGGGAGGCCAGTGTGGTAGCACGGGAGGAACGAGTCGCGTGCCTGGCAAGCACCATTCGGAATGATACGGTTTTCGTCACCCGGGTCCGGCCCCTGGATCCGGAAGACGCGGACTCGCTGGGAATATCCGCCGTCGCTTCAGTCGAAGAGTGTGGCCCACCCACGTGGGCCGGCACTGTCCACACCCACATCGCGCTCTATACCGATGACCTGCCATCTACCAGGTTCTCGGCGCAGGACCGGACCGCCATGCGCCTGTGGTACGATCGCTGGCATTCCGATGGCGTTTTCTGCCTGATCTACAGTCGGGAGAATGCGCACTGCGAGGCCGACGGGGTGGTCGGTGGGCTGCGATCCCCGCCTCGAGTGATTCGCTAACGCCTGCTTGAAGTCACGAGAAGGGGCGCCGGCTGAGAAGCGAGCCCCGCTTGCGGCGGGCAATCCACCGGTCGAATCCCCAGACCCTGCCTGCCCGAGCGAAGAAGAACGCCAACATCAGGAAGAACAGCACCAGATGGAAGCCCTGCTGGCCGGGAGACATCCATTGGGTGGCGAGACCGTAATTGATGACCAGAACCAGGCCCGTCAGGGATGCCAGTCCAGTCAGGAGACCCAGCGTCAGCCCCAGCCCAGTGACGGTTTCGCCCCAGGCCGTCAGATGGGCAAACACATTGCTGTGGGGAAGGACAGTGCCCTCGAGAAATTGCTTGTAGAAGGCCAGGGGATTTTCAGAAGCCTGCCGGGCCACGATCTTGGGCATGACACCGAGCCAGCGCTCGCTGACCGCGGGCACCGGCAGAATGCCTCCCACCAGAACGAAGCTCATCTTGGTGACGAGCGATTTGACGAAGTAGAGTCCTACCACGATTCGCAGCAGGGCCAGCCACTGGTCCGGTCCGCTCATTCCCACACTGGTAGCTTCCAAGCGACGAGCCATGGTGCGATACCTCTTAGGTTGAGCTACTCAAACCTCAACCCCTAACTCCGAAAACACAAAGGTCCAGCTGTCCGCCAGCTCGTCCAGCACTTTGGAGAGCGGCTTCCCTGCCCCGTGTCCGGCACGCGATTCCAGACGCAGCAGAATGGGCCGGTCGGCTGAGCTGGCCGCCTGTAGTCGGGCCGCCATCTTGCGCGCGTGCATGGGATCCACCCTGGTGTCGCTCTCCGCAGTTGCCAGGAGCACCGCCGGGTAGGGGCGCCCGTCCTGCACATGGTGATACGGTGAGTAGGAGCGCAGCCAGCGAAACTGGTCGGGATCATCGGGCGAGCCGTATTCCGGGATCCACAGCCGGGCAATCAGAAAGTGATGGTACCGCAGCATGTCCAGCAGGGGAACCTGAATGACCACGGCGCGAAACAGCTCCGGCCGCTGGGTGAGCACCGCGCCGACCAGAAGCCCCCCGTTGGATCCGCCGGCCGCCGCCAGTCGTTCGGGGCGGGTATAGCGCTGCTCGATCAGCCACT